>NZ_BCBD01000266.1:0-3350 GCF_001320345.1 Pseudomonas sp. NBRC 111127
CTGTTCGTGCTTTGCTTTCTAAGCTGATGTGTCGAAAAGAAGGGGCTGCTTTGCAGCCCTTCGCGGGCACGCCCGCTTCCACACGTTAGGCGCTGAACTCAAGAAATGCGCGATCCCCTGTGGGAGCGGGCGTGCCCGCGAAGGGTCGCGCTGAAAGCCCGACTTTAGAAGCTACCTTTGAGCGGGTATTCGATGATCAGGTAGAGGCGGTCGATGTCATCGCCGCCCTGGGCCTGATTGGCACGGTGGCTGACGTGGGAGAACGACAGGCTCAGGTCCTTGGCGGCACCGGACTGCACCACGTATTTCAGGTCTATGTCGCGCTCCCAGTGCTTGCCTCCGTTGCCGTACTGGTTCACATAAGCCCCATTTGCCGGGGCATGGCTGCCATCGATGTCGCGGCCACTGACGTAACGGCCCATCAGGCTCAGGCCGGGCACGCCCAGGGTGGCGAAGTCGAGGTCGTAGCGCAGTTGCCACGAGCGCTCGCCAGGGCCGTTGAAGTCGGCGTACTTGATCGAATTGGCCAGGTAGATGGAGTCGCCACCGACGAAGTCGAACGGAGTGTCGCCCTCGACCTTCTGATAGGCCAGGCTCAGCGCCTGGGCACCGAAACGGTACTTGGTAAGCAGGCTGTAGGCGAGCGTGTCGATCGCACCGGCGCTGGCGCTACCGGTGTCACGGGTGTGGTAAAGGTTGCCGTCCAGGCGCCAGTTGCCTTCGGTCAGGTTCAGGTTGAGGTAGGCCTGGCGCCAGGTGTCTTGCAACTGCCCGGCATATAACGCGCCGCCGAACGGGCCAGAGGGCGCGAAGCTGGCGCCTGCCAGGCTGATGGCGCGGTTGTGGGTGGTGGCGCCGTAGCCGCTGAAGTCGTCGTGGGTCGAGCTGTTGTCCTGGTTGTTGAAGGCGGTGAAGCGCCCGGCCTGCAGGCGCCAGTCCGGCAGGTCATTGTTCTCGACCAACCAGCCGGTGGCGTATTCGGGGTGCAGGCGTTTGTCGCCGGTGTCGAACACCGGGGTTTCAACCATCATTTCCCCGTAGCGCAGCTGGGTGTTGCCCAGGCGCAGCTTTAGCGCGGCGCCGGCGCTGGAGTAGTCGGATTCGGCGCGGCCATCGCTGTCGCGTGGCAGCAGGCCGGTGCCGGAGTGGCCGCGACCGCCGTCGAGCTTGAAACCGAGAAAGCCATGGGCGTCGATACCGACGCCAAGCGTGCCTTCGGTGAAGCCCGAGCGGACCTCGCCGATGAAGCCCTGGGCCCATTCCTGGCGGTAGTTCTGGCCACTGCCGGAAGGTGAGCGGAAGTCGCTGTGCAGGAAGTAATTGCGGCTGAGCAGCGCCCAGCCGGGTTCAGCGGCCTGGCTGAGTGCCGGGCACAGGGCGAGGGTGGCGAGCAGGGCGCGGCCTGGCCTATGAATGGCGCGGATCATGGGGGGCTCCGGCGGATGATCCGGCAGTGTGGGTGGAGGATAGGCCAGGGGTCTTGTAAGGGTGTGCTGGGCCCTGTGCGGTACCTGTGGGAGCGGGCATGCCCGCGAAGAAGCCAGCTCAGGACTCAAGCCATGTCGCTGACCGCAAACTCTTCGGCCAAGTGATCAATCAACGCCCGCACCGAAGGCAGCAACCCGCGCCGCGATGGGAAGATTGCATGCACGATGCCACAGCGCGGGTGCCAGTCCGGGATCAGCTCCACCAGCCGCCCCGCCGCCAGGTCCTCGCGCACAGCCACCCGCGGCAAGTGCGCAATGCCGACCCCGGCCACCACGAAATGGCGCAAGGCAAACAGGTCGTCGGTCACCATGCGTGGTTTGTGCGGTATGACGATGCTGCGGCTGCTGTCTTCACCCCAAAACAGCTCCCACAGGTACTCGCGCTGGGCGCTGCCCCAGTGCAGGCTGGGCAGCGTGCTGAGCAACTGCGGGTCGAAACCTTTGGGTAACTGCTCCAGGTATTGAGGTTGGCCGACCAGGCACTGGGTGCTGTTGCTTAGCACCTTCATCACCATGTCGGTGTTTTCCAACGGTGGGAAGCGCACCCGCAGGGCGATGTCGAAGCCCTCGTGCAGCAGGTCGACGCGGCGGTTGGTACTTTCGATGAACAGCTCCACCTGCGGGTACTTGAGCATGTAGCGGGTCAGCATCGGCCCGACCCAGGAGTTGAGCAGGGTGGTCGGGCAACTGATGCGCACCAGCCCGCGCGGTTCGCTGCGGTTGCGCTCGATGATCTCCGCCGCACCCTCGGCCTCCACGCGCATGGCCAGGCAGCGGTTGTAGTAGGCCTGGCCGATCTCGGTGAGCGAGCAATGGCGGCTGGTGCGGTGCAGCAGGCGCACGCCCAGGCGCTCCTCCAGGTCGGCGATGCGCCGGCTGAGCTTCGACTTGGGCATGTCCAGGGCCCGGCCTGCCGGGGCGAAACCACCGTGCTCGACTACCTGGGTGAAGTAGTAGAGGGAGTTGAGGTCTTCCAATGATCGGTCTCCGGGTTTTGGCTTGCCGGCGATGAGGTCGGCACAGCCCCACACATCCATCGTTCACGAAACGGAACGCTAAAGCCAGATTCTGCTGACTACCGCCACAAAGGTGATGATTTTAATCTGTGCCCATCAACGCGAAACACCCCGAATAGCTGAAAAATTCATAAACCTTTGGAGCACAGACCATGAGCAAATTCACCTACAACCGCCTGAACAAAGACGACGCCGCTGTACTGCTGGTAGACCACCAGGCTGGCCTGCTGTCGCTGGTGCGTGACATCGAGCCGGACAAGTTCAAGAACAACGTGCTGGCCCTGGCCGACCTGGCGAAGTTCTTCAACCTGCCTACCATCCTCACCACCAGCTTCGAACAAGGCCCCAACGGCCCGCTGGTACCCGAGCTGAAGGAACTGTTCCCGGACGCGCCGTACATCGCTCGCCCCGGCCAGATCAACGCCTGGGACAACGAAGACTTCGTCAAGGCGGTGAAGGCGACTGGCAAGAAGCAACTGATCATTGCCGGTGTGGTGACCGAGGTGTGCGTGGCGTTCCCGGCGCTGTCGGCGCTGGAAGAGGAGTTTGACGTGTTCGTGGTGACTGATGCTTCCGGCACCTTCAACGAAATGACCCGCGATGCGGCGCATGACCGCATGAGCCAGGCCGGTGCGCAGATGATGACCTGGTTTGGCGTGGCCTGTGAGCTGCACCGTGACTGGCGCAATGATGTGGAAGGGCTGGCGGCGCTGTGCTCCAACCACATTCCGGATTATCGGAATCTGATGACCAGCTATAACGCGTTGACTGCGGGTAAGTAACCGATCACTAGCAGTACGCATACAAGCCGGCTCCTTGCATAAGGGGCCGGCTTTTTTTGTTTACT
>NZ_BCBD01000267.1:0-3324 GCF_001320345.1 Pseudomonas sp. NBRC 111127
TGACGATATCCAGTTCTTTGCCCGCAAGGAGCGCTCCCAGGAAGAATTCTTCCACACCTTCAACGCGCTGCTTGAGGGTGGCCAGCAGGTCATCCTGACCTCCGACCGCTACCCCAAAGAGATCGAAGGCCTGGAAGAGCGCTTGAAGTCGCGCTTTGGCTGGGGCCTCACGGTTGCCGTAGAGCCGCCAGAGCTGGAGACGCGTGTAGCCATCCTCATGAAGAAGGCTGACCAGGCCAAGGTCGAACTGCCGCATGATGCAGCGTTCTTCATCGCCCAGCGTATCCGTTCCAACGTTCGCGAACTGGAAGGTGCGCTGAAGCGGGTGATCGCTCACTCGCATTTCATGGGGCGTGATATCACCATCGAGCTGATCCGCGAATCGCTGAAGGACCTTCTGGCCCTGCAGGACAAGCTGGTCAGTGTGGATAACATTCAGCGTACCGTCGCCGAATACTACAAGATCAAGATCTCCGATTTGCTGTCCAAGCGACGGTCGCGTTCCGTGGCGCGCCCTCGTCAGGTGGCCATGGCGCTGTCCAAAGAGCTGACCAACCACAGCTTGCCGGAAATCGGCGACATGTTTGGCGGGCGCGACCATACGACCGTGCTGCACGCCTGTCGCAAGATCAACGAATTGAAGGAATCCGACGCGGATATCCGCGAGGACTACAAGAACCTGCTGCGAACGCTGACGACCTGATGGCCGTGTGCGCAGCTAATTGAAGGCAAGGGACTAGACCATGCATTTCACCATTCAACGCGAAGCCCTGTTGAAACCCCTGCAACTGGTCGCCGGTGTCGTCGAGCGCCGTCAGACCTTGCCGGTCCTGTCCAACGTGTTGCTGGTCGTGCAAGGCCAGCAACTGTCGTTGACCGGTACCGACCTGGAAGTCGAACTGGTAGGCCGCGTGCAACTGGAAGAGCCGGCTGAGCCTGGCGAGATCACTGTCCCGGCGCGCAAGCTGATGGACATCTGCAAAAGCCTGCCCAATGACGCCCTGATCGATATCAAAGTCGACGAGCAGAAACTGTTGCTCAAGGCCGGCCGTAGCCGTTTCACCTTGTCCACCCTGCCTGCAAACGACTTCCCCACAGTGGAAGAAGGCCCGGGTTCGCTGACCTGCAACCTGGAACAGAGCAAGCTGCGCCGCTTGATCGAGCGCACCAGCTTCGCCATGGCTCAGCAGGATGTGCGCTACTACCTCAACGGCATGCTGCTTGAGGTTTCCCGCAACACCCTGCGTGCAGTGTCTACCGACGGTCACCGCCTGGCCCTGTGCTCCATGACGGCGCCCATCGAGCAAGACGACCGTCACCAGGTCATCGTGCCCCGCAAAGGTATCCTGGAGCTGGCGCGCTTGCTGACCGACCCAGAAGGCATGGTCAGCATCGTGCTCGGCCAGCACCACATTCGCGCGACCACTGGCGAGTTCACCTTTACCTCCAAGCTGGTAGACGGCAAATTCCCCGACTATGAGCGCGTATTGCCCAAAGGCGGCGACAAGGTGGTGGTTGGCGATCGTCAGGCGTTGCGTGAGGCATTCAGCCGTACCGCGATTCTTTCCAACGAGAAGTATCGCGGTATTCGCCTGCAGCTGGCTGCTGGCCAATTGAAGATTCAGGCCAATAACCCCGAGCAGGAAGAGGCGGAAGAAGAAATCAGTGTGGACTACGATGGTAGCTCGCTGGAAATCGGCTTCAACGTCAGCTACCTGCTGGATGTGCTGGGCGTGATGACCACTGAGCAAGTTCGTCTGATCCTGTCTGACTCCAACAGCAGTGCGCTGCTGCAGGAAGCCGGGAATGATGATTCTTCCTACGTTGTCATGCCGATGCGCCTGTAACCTGTAGCAGGCGACATGTCCCTTCGACGTATCATGGTCACCGCGGTGCGCAACCTGCACCCGGTGACGCTCTCACCCTCCCCCCGCATCAATATCCTTTACGGCGCCAACGGCAGTGGCAAGACCAGTGTGCTGGAAGCCGTGCATTTGCTAGGATTAGCGCGCTCATTCCGCAGCACCCGCTTGAACCCGGTCATACAGTACGAACAGGCTGCCTGTACCGTGTTTGGTGAGGTGCAATTGACGGAGGGCGGCACCAGTAACCTCGGTGTGTCCCGCGAGCGCCAGGGGGACTTTACCATTCGCATCGATGGGCAGAACGCCCGTAGCGCTGCGCAGTTGGCAGAGCTGCTGCCGTTGCAGCTCATCAACCCGGACAGCTTTCGGCTGCTGGAGGGCGCACCAAAAATTCGTCGCCAGTTCCTGGATTGGGGAGTGTTCCACGTGGAACCTCGCTTCCTACCCGCTTGGCAACGGCTGCAGAAGGCGCTGCGGCAGCGGAACTCATGGTTGCGGCATGGTACACTTGACCCAGCTTCGCAAGCCGCCTGGGACCGGGAACTGTGCCTGGCCAGTGCGGAAATAGATGAATACCGTCGCAACTATATCAAGGCCTTGAAGCCCGTCTTCGAGCGAACCCTGAGCGAACTGGTCGAGCTGGACGGGTTGACCCTGAGCTACTACCGAGGCTGGGACAAGGACCGGGAACTGCAAGAAGTACTCGCCTCCTCTCTCCTTCGCGATCAGCAAATGGGCCATACCCAAGCCGGTCCGCAGCGCGCTGATCTGCGTCTTCGTCTGGCTGCCAATAATGCAGCCGACATTTTGTCGCGTGGTCAGCAAAAGTTGGTGGTGTGCGCACTGCGCATTGCCCAAGGCCACCTCGTCAGCCAGGCTCGCCGCGGTCACTGTATTTATCTCGTGGATGACTTGCCGTCCGAACTCGACGACCAGCACCGCCGCGCTCTGTGCCGCTTGCTTGAAGAATTACGCTGCCAGGTGTTCATCACCTGTGTAGATCACGAATTACTGAGGGAAGGCTGGCAGACGGAAACGCCAGTTGCTTTGTTCCACGTGGAACAAGGCCGTATCACCCAGACCCACGACCATCGGGAGTGAAGGCATGAGCGAAAATCAAACGTACGACTCCTCCAGCATCAAGGTGCTGAAAGGTTTGGATGCCGTACGCAAGCGTCCCGGCATGTACATTGGCGACACCGATGATGGTAGCGGCCTGCACCACATGGTCTTCGAAGTGGTCGACAACTCGATCGACGAAGCCCTCGCCGGTCACTGCGATGACATCACTGTCATTATTCACCCGGACGAATCCATCAGTGTCCGCGACAACGGCCGCGGCATTCCGGTCGATGTGCATAAAGAAGAAGGTGTTTCCGCCGCTGAGGTCATCATGACCGTCCTGCACGCCGGCGGTAAGTTTGACGATAACTCCTACAAAGTCTCCGGCGGTTTGCAC
>NZ_BCBD01000268.1:0-3085 GCF_001320345.1 Pseudomonas sp. NBRC 111127
AGCGGCCTTGATGGCGTCGGAAACTTCAAACTTCTTGAAGTTCTCGATGAACAGCTTGGCCAGGCCTTTGGCGGCCTCGTCGTAGGCAGCTTTGTCAGCCCAGTTAGTACGCGGGTTGAGCAGTTCGGTATCAACGCCTGGGACGGCCTTCGGTACGTCCAGGTTGATGATGTCCAGGTGCTCGGTTTCGGCACCGACCAGCGCGCCGCTCTGGATGGCAGCGATCACCGCGCGGGTGGTCGGAATGCTGAAGCGCTTGCCAACGCCGTAGCCACCACCGGTCCAGCCGGTGTTGACCAGGTAGACCTTGGAATTGAAGCCGTTGATACGCTTGATCAGCAGCTCGGCGTACTCGCCAGCCGGGCGTGGGAAGAACGGTGCACCGAAGCAGGTCGAGAAGGTCGACTTGATGCCGCCGCCCGAGCCCATTTCGGTGGAGCCGACCAGCGCGGTGTAACCGGACAGGAAGTGGTAGGCAGCCTGCTCGTTGTTCAGGATCGACACCGGAGGCAGAACACCGGTCAGGTCGCAGGTCAGGAAGATCACCGCGTTTGGCTCACCGCCCAGGTTCTTTTCCGAACGCTTGGCAACGTGCTCCAGCGGGTAGGCTGCACGGCTGTTCTGGGTCAGGCTGACATCGGCGTAGTCGGCGTGCTGGTTGGCGTCGAGAACGACGTTTTCCAGCACCGCACCGTGCTTGATGGCTTTCCAGATGACCGGCTCGTTCTTCTCGGACAGGTCGATGCACTTGGCATAGCAGCCGCCTTCGATGTTGAAGACAACGCCTTCGCCCCAACCGTGCTCGTCGTCACCGATCAGGTAACGGCTTTCGTCGGCCGACAGGGTGGTTTTGCCGGTGCCGGACAGGCCGAAGAACAGGGTTACATCGCCTGCTTCGCCGATGTTGGCCGCGCAGTGCATTGGCAGCACGTCGGCAGCCGGCAGCAGGAAGTTCTGCACCGAGAACATGGCTTTCTTCATTTCACCGGCGTAGCGCATGCCGGCGATCAGCACTTTCTTCTGCGCGAAGTTGATGATCACGCAACCGTCGGAGTTGGTGCCATCACGCTCAGGTACGCACTCGAAGTTGGCCACGTTGAGCACCTGCCACTCGTCGCGACCCGCCGGGTTGTACTGCTCAGGGTTGATGAACAGGCAACGGCCGAACAGGTTCTGCCAGGCAGTCTGGGTGGTCATTTTCACCGGCAGGTAGTGCTCGGCGGCAGCCCCTACGTGAACGTAGGAAACGAAGTGATCCTGGGCGTTGTTGAACGCCTCGACGCGGTCCCACAGGGCATCGAACTTGTCGGCCGGGAACTTGCGGTTGATCGGGCCCCAGGCGATGGCGTCCTGGGTGGAAGGCTCTTCGACGATGAAACGGTCAGCCGGCGAACGGCCAGTACGGTGACCGGTCTCCACGACCAGCGCGCCGGTATCGGCTAGTACACCTTCACCGCGTTGCAGCGCTTCTTTTACCAGCTCATCGACGCTCAGGTCGGTGTACACGGTGTTATTGGCTTGCGTCATGAGATACCCCATCCGGCCCGAGGCCGAGTGCTCCAAACGTTTTGTAGTTGTTCCGAAAAAACTACTACAGCGAAAAAAGTGGCCGGATTATGCCAGAAAAGCCCAAAAAAAGTAGGCCCCTCCTGTCAGAACTGCGTTTTTGCGCAATTCGACAGGAGATTTTCCTGAGCTTAAACGTTTCAGTGGCGAGTTTCTGAGGCCACGTCCGTGCCGCCACCGGCAAACAGTTGCGCCACATCGCTGGCGTCGAAGAAATAGCGCTGGTTGCAGAACTGGCAATCGATCTCTACCTGCCCACCGCACTCTTGCACCAGTGCCTTGGCGTCATGCTCACCCAGGCTGACCAGGGCATTGCCGGAACGTTCGCGTGAGCAGCTGCATTTGAAGCGCAGCGGCTGTTCATCGAACAGGCGCACGGCATCTTCGTGGTACAGGCGGTGCAGCAGGGTTTCATTGGCTTCTGCCCACTCTTGCGGCTTGAGGGTCTGGGCCAGGGCAACCACGTGCTGCCAGCTGTCTTCGCGCTCTTCATCGTCCGGCTGGCGATCGCGTGGCAGTTGCTGCAGCAGCAGGCCGCGCGCCTTGCCAGCTTCGGCATTCAGCCAGAACCGCGTGTTCAACTGCTGGGACTGAACGAAGTAGTTGGTGAAGCACTCCGAGAGGTTGGCACCATCGAGGTCGACGGTCCCCTGATAACGCTGGCCCTTGACCGGGTCGATGGTCAGGGTCAGGTGGCCGTCGGGCATCAGCTGCGCCAGGCTGGCGTCGGCCGGGATCTGATCCGCCTCGTATCGGGCCATGCCGCGGATATCACGGTCACCGGAGCACTCGACCATCAGCAGCGGGATCGGCCCGGCGGAGCGCGCCTGCAGTATCAGCAGGCCATCGAACTTCAAGGCACCGACCAGCAAAGCGGTGGCGGCCATCAGCTCGCCAAGCAGGGTTTGCACCGGCTGCGGGTATTCATGACGCGCCAGCACTGCAGCGTAGCTGTCATCGAGAGACACCCACTCGCCGCGCACATCGCGCTCGTCGAAGATGAAACGTTGGGTGAAATCTTTTTCTGGCAAGTCGCTCATGGTTGTCTGGCTATCTGAAAATGATGACAAAATAATGAAAGGGAATCAGTAATCCCATCGCAGAGCGCCTTCAGGCGCTCGTTTCCCTTATAGGAGATAGAGGTATCTTATGGATAATCGACCACTGTTCCAAGCAAGGTGGTCCTGGGGACCGCTGGCAGCCTGCACGCTGCTGCCGATCGCTCTACTGTGTTTCTGGTTATGGCCTTTTGGCCAGATCCTGTGCCTGACTTTCGACGAGTGGCTGTTCCACAGCCTCAATGCACCGTTGGCTGACAACACCACCTGGCGCTATATCTGGACCGTGGGCAGCATGCGCCCGTTCGACATCGTGGTCGGCCTGATCCTGCTGGCACTGCTGATCCGCGGTGATTGGGTGTTCAAGGCAGCGCAGGTTCGCCAGGCGTTTTTCGGCTTTCTGGTCACGCTGCTTCTCTTAGTGGTGATTCGCGCGCTGTTTTCCAAGTGGGTGGATGCCG
>NZ_BCBD01000269.1:0-3075 GCF_001320345.1 Pseudomonas sp. NBRC 111127
GCCTGGGCGAACAGGCCGGTGGCCAGGTACATAGCTGCGGTGCCCATGCCGGGGCTTGGGCACCCGTGTCGCAGGTGCCACGCCGCGATGGCAGTCATGGCCACTTTCCACACCTGGTCGACCGCGCCAAACCCGGTTTCATTGCGGTACGCAGCGATGGCCGGCGCTTCGCCAACGAGGCCGATTGCTACCACGACTTCATGAATGCATTGTTCGCCGCCACGCCGCAGAGCGAGCCGGCGCAGGCCTGGCTGATCTGCGACCATGCCGCGCAACGGCGCTATGGCATTGGCTGGGCCAAACCCTTTCCGTTCCCCACCCGCATCTACCAACGCTGTGGCTACTTGCACAAGGGCGACAGCCTGGCCCAACTGGCACAGCGCTGTGGCATCGATGCGGCGCAGTTGCAGTGCACGGTGGCGGCGTTCAACCAGCATGCGGCCCAGGGCCTGGACCCCGTTTACGGCCGCGGCGTGTCAGCCTATAACCGCGCCCAAGGGGAACCGTTGCACGGGCCCAACCCCTCGCTACGGCCCCTGCTGAACGGGCCGTTCTACGCGGTCAAGCTGTTGCCCGGCAGCCTTGGCACGTTTGCCGGCCTGGCGACAGACGCAGCGGCCCGGGTGCTGAACGAGCAGGCGCAGCCTATTCCCGGGCTGTATGCGGTGGGCAACGATATGCACAGCGTGATGGGCGGGCACTACCCGAGCGGCGGTATTACCCTGGGGCCGGGCATGACCTTTGGCTATATCGCTGGCATGGCGTTGAGCAGTTCCGGGGCGGGTTTGCCCGACCTGCTGCATCCCTTGCCAGCGCCATCCAACGCTGTCTAAAGCCGCTATCAGGCGAAGCGGGCCCGCGCCGCATGCAGCTTCTTGTAGCTCTCGATCAACCGCAGGTGCCGGTCGAGGCCTTCGAGCTTCATGCTGGTCGGGGTCAGGCCATGGAAGCGGACGCTACCGTCAACCGAGCCCAGCACCGCGTCCATGCGCGCATTGCCGAACATGCGGCGGAAGTTGGCCTCGTAGTCGCCCAGCTCCAGTTCGTCATCCAGTTGCACCTCCAGCACCACATTCAGCGCCTGGTAGAACAGGCCACGTTCGACGGTGTTGTCGTTGAACTGCAAGAACGCCTCGACCAGCTCCTTGGCATCTTCGAAGCGCTGTACGGCCAGGCAGATCAGCAGCTTGAGTTCAAGAATGGTCAGCTGGCCCCAGGCGGTGTTTTCGTCGAACTCCACGCCGATCAGCGTGGTGATGGTGGTGTAGTCATCGACATCGCAGTTGTCCAGGCGCTTGAGCAGCAGTTTCAGCGAGCGGCTGTCGAGGCTGTGCAGGTTGAGGATGTCGGCACGGAACGCCAGGGCGCGGTTGGTGTTGTCCCAGATCAGGTCTTCGACCGGGTAGATCTCGGAATAACCCGGCACCAGGATACGGCAGGCTGTGGCGCCCAGGTTGTCGTACACCGCCATGTACACTTCCTTGCCCATGTCTTCCAGAATGCCGAACAGCGTGGCGGCCTCCTGCTGGTTGGAGTCTGCGCCGTGGCCAGAGAAGTCCCACTCGACGAACTCGAAGTCGGCCTTGGCGCTGAAGAAACGCCACGACACCACCCCGCTGGAATCGATGAAGTGTTCGACGAAGTTGTTCGGTTCGGTCAGCGCATGGCTTTCGAAGGTCGGTTGCGGCAGGTCGTTCAGGCCCTCGAAGCTGCGCCCCTGCAGCAGTTCGGTAAGGCTGCGTTCCAGCGCCACTTCCAGGCTTGGGTGGGCACCGAACGAAGCGAAAACGCCACCGGTGCGGGGGTTCATCAGGGTCACGCACATGACCGGGAACTCCCCCCCCAGCGAGGCATCCTTGACCAATACCGGGAAGCCCTGCGCTTCCAGGCCCTGGATACCCGCGAGGATGGCCGGGTACTTGGCCAGGACTTCGTGCGGCACATCCGGCAGGCACAATTCGCCTTCGAGGATTTCACGCTTCACCGCCCGCTCGAAGATTTCCGACAGGCACTGCACCTGCGCCTCGGCCAGGGTGTTGCCAGCGCTCATGCCGTTGCTGAGGAACAGGTTTTCGATCAGGTTGGACGGGAAGTACACCACTTGCTGGTCAGACTGGCGCACGAACGGCAGCGAGCAGATCCCGCGCGCCGTGTTGCCCGAGTTGGTGTCGTACAGGTGAGAGCCGCGCAGCTCGCCGTCGGGGTTGTAGATTTCCAGGCAATGCGCATCGAGAATCTCGGCCGGCAGCGCGTCGCGCGGGCCGGGCTTGAACCACTGCTCGTCGGGGTAATGCACGAACGCGGCATTGGCCAGGTCTTCGCCCCAGAACTGGTCGTTGTAGAAGAAATTGCAGTTCAGCCGTTCGATGAACTCGCCCAGCGCCGAGGCCAGTGCGGCCTCCTTGGTAGCGCCCTTGCCGTTGGTGAAGCACATGGGCGACTGCGCGTCGCGAACGTGCAGCGACCACACATTGGGGACGATATTGCGCCATGAGGCGATCTCGATCTTCATCCCCAGCCCGGCGAGAATGCCCGACATGTTGGCGATGGTCTGCTCCAGCGGCAGGTCCTTGCCGGGGATGCAGGTGCTGGTATCGGACACCGGCATCAGCAGGCCCTGCGCATCGGCGTCGAGGTTGTCGACCACCTCGATGACGAACTCCGGGCCGGTCTGCACCACTTTCTTCACCGTGCAGCGGTCGATGGAACGCAGGATACCCTGGCGGTCCTTTTCGGAAATGTCCTCGGGCAGTTCCACCTGGATCTTGAAGATCTGGTTGTAGCGGTTTTCCGGGTCGACAATGTTGTTCTGCGACAGGCGGATGTTTTCTGTCGGTATGTCGCGGGTCTGGCAGTAAAGCTTGACGAAGTAAGCCGCACACAAGGCCGAAGACGCCAGGAAGTAATCGAACGGGCCCGGGGCCGAACCATCGCCTTTGTAGCGGATCGGCTGGTCGGCGATCACCGTGAAGTCGTCGAACTTCGCTTCGAGGCGCAGATTGTCGAGAAAGTTAACCTTGATTTCCATGCGGGATTACCGTGATTTAAGCGTGCAAGACGAAATTGGCCGGCATT
>NZ_BCBD01000270.1:0-3073 GCF_001320345.1 Pseudomonas sp. NBRC 111127
TGGAAGCGTACCCACATATCCGTCTGGATGTACTCCAGCATATGGCCAAGGTGGATCGATCCATTGGCATAGGGCAGGGCGCTGGTGACGAGAATCTGGCGTGGCTCGGACATGGTGGCTCGGCTACTTATCTGGCTCGGGGTAAAAATGAGGGTGATCGGCCACTATAAAGGGCTGGCGAAGATATTTCACCCCGCAAGCGCATCTGCTGATGATTGACGGGTTAGGATAGGCGCCTGTTTTACATTCAGTTTGCCAATGGGAGTCTCCATGAGTGCCGTCACCCGTGCCGCCATCGAAGGCGTGCTTCGCCAGTACACCGACCCCTACCTGAACCAGGACCCGGTCAGCGCCGGCTGCGTGCGCGCCATCGATATCCAGGGCGGGCACGTCAGCGTGCAGCTGCAGTTGGGCTATGCCGCCGGACTGTTCAAGAACGGCTGGGCCCAGGTGCTGCAGACCGCCATCGGCAACCTCGAGGGCGTCAGCGGCGCCCAGGTGTCGATCGACTGCGTGGTTGCCGCGCACAAGGCCCAAGCCCAGGTGCCGGCCATGGCCAACGTCAAGAACATCATCGCCGTGGCCTCGGGCAAGGGCGGCGTGGGCAAGTCGACCACCGCCGCCAACCTGGCCCTGGCGCTGGCCCGCGAGGGTGCCCGGGTGGGTATTCTGGATGCCGACATCTATGGCCCCAGCCAGGGCGTGATGTTCGGTATCGCCGAAGGCACCCGCCCGCAGATTCGCGAACAGAAGTGGTTTGTGCCGATCAAGGCGCATGGCGTGGAAGTGATGTCCATGGCGTTCCTGACCGACGACAACACGCCGATGGTCTGGCGTGGCCCGATGGTCTCGGGTGCGCTGCTGCAGTTGGTGACCCAGACCGCGTGGGACGACCTGGACTACCTGGTGATCGACATGCCCCCGGGCACCGGTGACATCCAGCTGACCCTGGCCCAGAAGGTGCCGGTGGCCGGGTCGGTGATCGTTACCACACCACAGGACTTGGCCTTGCTCGATGCCCGCAAGGGCGTGGAAATGTTCCGTAAGGTCAACATCCCGGTACTGGGCGTGGTCGAGAACATGGCCGTGCACATCTGTTCCAACTGCGGCCATGCCGAGCACCTGTTCGGCGAAGGCGGTGGCGAGAAGCTGGCCAGCCAGTATGGCGTCGATCTGCTGGCCTCGCTGCCACTGTCGATGGTCATCCGCGAGCAGGCCGACAACGGCAAGCCGACCGCCATTGCCGAGCCGGAAAGCCAGATTGCCATGGTCTACCAGGAACTGGCGCGCCAGGTAGGGGCGCGGATCGTGCTGCAGGAAGCTGCAGCGCCGGCGATGCCGAGCATCACCATCAGCGAAGATTGACCTGAGAGCGAGCCGCCTGCTTTGCGGGCATGCCCGCTCCCACAAGGACTGCACAGCACTTGAAGCTGCGCGATCCCTGTGGGAGCGGGCGTGCCCGCGAAGAAGCCAGCGCCGAATTTCGAACAAGCATAAAAAAACCCGCCAGAAGGCGGGTTTTTTGAAAGCTAGGAAGCTAGATCGGCTTAGGCGATCTGAACTTCTTCAGCCTGCATGCCTTTCTGGCCGCGGGTAGCGACGAAAGTAACAGCCTGGCCTTCTTTCAGGGTTTTGAAGCCGTCAGCTTGGATGGCTTTGAAGTGCACGAACAGGTCGTCGCCCGACTGAGGGGTGATGAAGCCGTAGCCTTTCTCATCGTTGAACCACTTAACAACACCGGATTGACGGTTGGACATTTTTCTGTCTCCTTGGACAATTTGATAACGGTCAGGAAACACCCTGACCGGGACTGAGCGCAAAGAGAGCAGAAAATTCAGCGATGGGCCGATCAGGATCGTGCATCAAACTAGAGATTCTCGGTGTCACGTGCAGCACAGTGGCGCCACCTTACCCCACTTTCCGCAACCTGCCAATGGTCTGAATGCGGTTTAAGCAAATTCGGATCGACGGCGGCTGCAAGCCGCGCCCGACGCGGGGTGAGGGATGGAACTTTAACCTGGGCGCCGGGACCGGTAAGATGCGCACCACGTTTTCCACCACGCAACTCTTCAGGACACCCCGCCATGAGCATCAAATCGGACAAGTGGATTCGCCGCATGGCGCAGGAACACGGCATGATCGAGCCGTTCGTCGAGCGCCAGGTGCGCGGCGAGCAGGACAGCCGGGTCATCTCTTTCGGTGTTTCCAGCTACGGCTACGACGTGCGCTGCGCCGACGAATTCAAGGTGTTCACCAACATCAACTCGGCGACCGTCGATCCGAAAAACTTCGACGCTGGCAGCTTCGTCGACATCAAGAGCGACGTGTGCATCATTCCGCCGAACTCGTTCGCCCTGGCGCGCACGGTCGAGTACTTCCGCATTCCGCGCGACGTGCTGACCATCTGCCTGGGCAAGAGCACCTACGCCCGTTGCGGCATCATCGTCAATGTCACCCCGCTGGAACCTGAGTGGGAAGGCCACGTGACCCTGGAATTCTCCAACACCACCACGCTGCCGGCAAAGATCTATGCCAACGAAGGCGTGGCGCAGATGCTGTTCCTGCAGTCCGACGAAGCGTGCGATGTGTCGTACAAGGACCGCGGCGGCAAGTACCAGGGCCAGCGCGGCGTGACCCTGCCGCGGACCTGAGCCGACGAGCGCGGGGAATTACCTGCGCTTTTGCCACTCCAACGAAGTACGCCGGTGCTCATGATGTGCATCGGTTTCGTCAGGAGCAGCCAATGAAACTCCATCCCGCAATCAGTGCCAAGCTGGCAGGTCTGCAGCCCAACCACATCGGGTTGTTGCCCTGGTCTTTGCTGGCGCATCCGTTGCCCATGCAGGCCGGGGGCGTGCCCCATCAGCCTGACCCCGATACGCCGCAGCCTGCGCAGCCAGGTGAATCCCCACCCATGGAACCGGGCGAGCCGACCTTGCCTGACGAGCCTCCCCCAGCGCCTGTAGCGTGATGCGCTGCTAAAGCGGCCAGACCCGGCCGGCGCCAGCCAGGTAGACCTGGCTGGTGGGCAGCGGCGCTATTTCCCAGCCGCCGGTGAACTCACCGAATGCGG
>NZ_BCBD01000271.1:0-3043 GCF_001320345.1 Pseudomonas sp. NBRC 111127
CGATCCGCACCTCAGCCCGCAAGCCGACAGCGTCCGCCTGGCCATGGTCCAGGCCCTGGCCACGGCCGCCGGCCCAGCCGGCATGGTGGGCGGCCAGGCCATCGACCTTGGCTCGGTCGGGCTGAAGCTCGACCAGCGGGCACTGGCATTCATGCACAGGCACAAGACCGGCGCCCTGATCGAAGCCAGCGTGCGCCTGGGTGCACTGGCCAGCGCCCGTGCCGGCCAGCAGCAACTGGACGCCCTGCAAACTTATGCACAGGCCATTGGCCTGGCATTCCAGGTTCAGGACGACATCCTCGACGTGGAAGGCGACACCGCCACCCTGGGCAAACGCCAAGGGGCAGACATCGCCCGTGACAAACCGACCTACCCGGCCCTGCTGGGCCTGGACGCGGCCAAGGCTTATGCGATCGAACTGCGCGACCAGGCGCTGGTCGCACTGGAAGGGTTCGGCGAAAAAGCCGAGCCGCTGCGGGCACTGGCGCGCTATATCGTCGAGCGCCGCAACTAAGCACGGATACCCGCGCCATTGGGGTGTCACAAGCAGTGGTCGAATGGGCACTTTTCCCACAATGGGGTAAACTGCCGCGTCTTCACACACCTATAACGACTCGCCTGATGCCCACGACGTTTCAAGAGATTCCCCGCGAACGCCCGGTCACGCCGTTGCTCGACCGCGCTGACACGCCTGCCGGCCTGCGCCGGCTGGCCGAAGCCGACCTGGAGACCCTGGCCGACGAGTTGCGCCAGGAGTTGCTGTATACCGTGGGGCAGACCGGTGGGCATTTTGGTGCCGGCCTGGGCGTGATCGAACTGACCATCGCCCTGCACTACGTGTTCGACACCCCGGACGACCGGCTGGTGTGGGACGTGGGCCACCAGGCCTACCCGCACAAGATTCTGACCGGGCGCCGTAACCGCATGCTCAGCCTGCGCCAGAAGGACGGTATCGCCGCCTTCCCGCGCCGCAGCGAAAGCGAGTACGACACCTTTGGCGTGGGCCACTCCAGTACCTCGATCAGCGCAGCGCTGGGCATGGCCATTGCCGCCCGCCTGCAGAACAGCGCGCGCAAGTCGATCGCCGTGATCGGTGATGGCGCCCTCACCGCCGGCATGGCCTTCGAGGCGTTGAACCACGCCCAGGAAGTCAATGCCGACATGCTGGTGATCCTCAACGACAACGACATGTCGATTTCGCGCAATGTCGGCGGCCTGTCCAACTACCTGGCCAAGATCCTGTCCAGCCGTACCTACGCCAGCATGCGCGAAGGCAGCAAGAAAGTGCTGTCGCGCCTGCCCGGTGCCTGGGAAATCGCCCGGCGCACCGAAGAGTACGCCAAGGGCATGCTGGTGCCGGGCACACTGTTCGAAGAGCTGGGCTGGAACTACATCGGCCCGATCGACGGCCATGACCTGCCGACCATGATCGCCACCTTGCGCAACATGCGTGACCTGAAGGGCCCGCAGTTCCTGCACGTGGTGACCAAGAAGGGCAAGGGCTTCGCCCCCGCCGAACTCGACCCTATCGGCTACCACGCCATTACCAAGCTGGAGCCCGCCGACAAGCCTGTCGCGCCGAAGAAGGCCAGCGGGCCGAAATACTCCGCGGTGTTCGGCCAGTGGCTGTGCGACATGGCCGCTGCCGACAACCGCCTGGTGGGCATCACCCCGGCGATGAAAGAAGGCTCCGACCTGGTCGATTTCAGCGAGCGCTACCCGCAACGCTACTTCGATGTGGCGATCGCCGAGCAGCACGCCGTCACCCTGGCAGCCGGCATGGCCTGCGAGGGCAGCAAGCCCGTGGTGGCGATCTACTCCACCTTCCTGCAGCGCGCCTACGACCAGCTCATCCACGATGTGGCGGTGCAGAACCTCGATGTGCTGTTCGCCATCGACCGCGCCGGGCTGGTGGGCGAAGACGGGCCGACCCATGCGGGTAGCTACGACCTGTCTTATCTGCGCTGCATCCCGGGCATGCTGGTGATGACCCCCAGCGACGAGAACGAGCTGCGCAAGATGCTCAGCACCGGCCACCTGTACAACGGCCCGGCTGCCGTGCGCTACCCCCGCGGCACCGGCCCGAACGCGCCGATCAGCGGCGACCTAGAGCCGCTGCAAATCGGCAAGGGCGTGGTCCGCCGCCAAGGCCAGACAGTCGCCCTGCTGGTGTTCGGCGTGCAGTTGGCAGAGGCCATGCAGGTTGCCGAGCAGATCAATGCCACCGTGGTCGACATGCGCTTCGTCAAACCTCTGGACGAAGCCCTGGTGCTGGAACTGGCTGGCAGCCATGAGCTGCTGGTCACCGTCGAAGAGAACGCCATCATGGGTGGCGCTGGCGCTGCGGTAGGCGAGTTCCTGGCCAGCCAGGCCGTGGTCAAGCCGCTGCTGCACCTGGGCCTGCCTGATATCTACGTCGAACATGCCAAGCCGGCGCAGATGCTGGCCGAGTGCGGGCTGGATGCGGCCGGGATTGAGGCTTCGGTGAAAGCCCGCATGGCCAAGCTCGGCTTGTAATCCCCGGGGCCGCCTTGCGGCCCTTTCGCGACACAAGGCCGCTCCTACAGAGACCGCACCGCTCTACCGGTTTGTGCAATACCTGTAGGAGCGGCCTTGTGTCGCGATCGAGGGCGCAGCCCTCGCAAAAGGGTACTCCTTATGAAGAAATCTGCCTGTGCCGCGCTACTCTGCGCCCCCACATTGTTAATCGCCGCCGAACGCGATGACGCGCTGAAGCTCCCCGACGTGCTGATCAGCGCCAGCCGCCAGGTCGAGTCACGCACCGCCACCAGCGCCGCCAACACGGTCTTCACCCGCGCCGACATCGACCGCCTGCAACCCACCAGCGTCACCGACCTGCTAAGCCGCGTACCCGGCGTGCAAGTGGCCCCCACTGGCGGCCGTGGCAGCCTGCCGGGCATCTTCATACGCGGTACCAAGGCGGCGCAAAGCCTGGTGCTGGTGGATGGCGTACGCATTGCCAACGCCACTTCGGGCGACAGCGGCCTGCAGTTCCTCGACGTTGACCAGATCGAACGGGTGG
>NZ_BCBD01000272.1:0-3043 GCF_001320345.1 Pseudomonas sp. NBRC 111127
GATACCGCGCGCTTTTTCTTCCGGAGCCGAGTCGATCTTGTCGAACTCAACGACTGCCGAACCGAAAACTTCGGAGCAGACGCGAGTCAGAGCTGCGGTCAGAGTGGTCTTACCGTGGTCAACGTGGCCGATGGTGCCGACGTTAACGTGGGGAAGGGAACGATCAAACTTTTCCTTAGCCATCGATACAACCCTCGCAGAAGAATAGTCTTGCGCTGATAAAACAAAGGCAGATATTTTCATATCTGCCTTGTTTGTATGGAGCTCTTGAGCGGATTTGAACCGCTGACCTCACCCTTACCAAGGGTGTGCTCTACCAACTGAGCTACAAGAGCGAAACACTTTGTGCAAAATCCAGCAAACTTGGAGCGGGTAGCGGGAATCGAACCCGCATCATCAGCTTGGAAGGCTGAGGTTCTACCACTAAACTATACCCGCGGAGCTTGCGGCTCTCGCTAAAACTGGTGGAGGGAGAAGGATTCGAACCTTCGAAGCTCTCGCAACGGATTTACAGTCCGTCCCCTTTGACCGCTCGGGAATCCCTCCAGATGTGGCCGGCATTCTATTTGTCTGCCGTCCTAGTGTCAAGCGTTTTTTCAAATTTTTTCAATCAAATCTGAAACTTAGCTGCTTTGACACCGCTTCCAGCTCTACCACCTAAGTGGTGTTCCCTGTGAAGCGGGCGCCATTCTATCAAGCTATTCGTCAGTTGCAATACCCTGGCAGAAAATAATTTTATGTTTTAAGTCTTTGAAATCATTGGAAAGAGATGAGAGCACCGTTTCATCCAGCAATCGCTCGCTTTCCGGGGCTACCTTGAGCCAACGACCATCGGCACCAGGCAACTGCCCTACCACCGGCAACGTCGCAATATCGAGGCTAAGCAGGCGCTGGCGCAGGGCTTCGAGCTGCGCCTGCACCATTACCCCACCTATTACCAGGCATTCATCCCGGCGCTTTGGGGGTGTTGATACACCCGTTTCACGCAAAAGCCGGATTTCTTGCTGACTCCCCTTGTACAGAGACAAGGGGGCGACTTCCTTGACCTTCAGCGGGGCTTCCTGCTGATGCCACACGTAGTAGAAGACGTTGAGCACCAGTAACAGCAGAAACAACCAACGCATAGGCACCTCAATCCAATGGACAAGCCATGGCCAGCCCCACGAACACCAGGTCGGGCACGACACGCGCCTGGGGCACGGCCTCCCTCACTAGCGGCGCATCGCCCCCAGTGAGGAATACGGTGAAATCTTCACCCCACAGGGCGCGTGCCTGCTCGAGCTGCGTGCGGGCAAAACCCTGCAGCATCAGAACACAACCGCGCTCGACTGCCTCGACGGTTGAGCGCCCTGGTAACAGGCTGGTCAACGCGCGCTCGGCGGAGGCATCGTCATAACGAATGCGCCGGGTGTGGGTGCGCAACTGACTGCGCATCAATGGCATGCCCGGGCAGATATACCCGCCCAGGTGCTCGCCATCCGCAGCCACGAAGTCGGCTTTTGCAGCAGTTCCCAAATCGATGACCAGGCAAGCCCCTTTGGCAACATGAAATGCACCTAATGCGGCCAGCCAGCGATCCATTCCCAAACGCTGATAATCCTCATAACCGTTGCGCACGCCTGCCATTTCCCGGGCAGGGTGCGCTACCCGGGCCTGAACGGCAAAGGCATGGGCGATAACCGCGCAAAGCGCATCGGTCTCTTCCTCGCTACGCACACTTACAATGCGACAGCCCGTAAGACGCACCGAGGCGAGTGCGGCCACTTCGGCCACCAATGCCTGATCGGAGTCGACAATCCCGCCGCCCTCGATCACTGCGTCGGCGACATGGATGACCCGCCATTTGATAAAGCTGTTTCCGCAATCGAGCTCAAGAATCATCACGCAACCTCAAACTGAGCTCACCACCGCTGAAGCTCTTCTCCACTCCATCCACCTCAAGGCGCAAGCCGCCTTGCCCGTCGACGCCAAGAACAACACCATCAATACGTGTGTTACCGGCAATCAGCGATACACTCCGGCCTTGCCAAAGGTGCGCCTGCTCCCATTCCTCCTGGAATGCAGCGAAACCATAGCGCCGATGACGTGCCAGTTCATGCTGCAAATGCTGGGTTAGCGACGCCACCAGGTGATTCCGGTCTATTGCCCCACCCAGCTCGCGTCGCATCGACGTCCACTGCTGGTCAACCTGCTCGTTCGCCTGCATGTTCACATTGATGCCGATACCCAGCACAACATGGCAGACATCGGCTGGATCTCCCACCAGTTCCAGCAGAATGCCGGTGATCTTCATCCCGCGAACCAGGACATCGTTAGGCCACTTCAGCCCTACGTCCTTTACACCAAAGCCCTGCAAGGTGCGCATTACTGCCAACCCTACCACCAGGCTCAAGCCTTCAAGCTGGCGCATGCCGCCGTCAACCCGCAGCACCAGGCTGTAGTACAGGTTCTCGGCAAACGGACTGACCCATTGCCGACCACGTCGGCCACGGCCAGCGCTCTGGCGCTCGGCCAAAACCAAAAAGGGTGCTGCCTGGCCCTCACCCACCATGCGCAGGCCTTCGGCGTTGGTCGAGTCGATTGTGTCGTGGATGAATACTGGCCACTGCTCGCCTTCGGCGAACCCGGCGATTGCTTGTGCCTCGAGCAACACCAGCGGCGCAGCCAATTGGTAACCACGCCCACGAACTTTGTGAATGGTGAGGTTCAGTTCACTCTCCAGGTGCTGCAGCTGCTTCCAAACGGCGCTACGACTCACCCCGAGGGCCGCCCCCAGAGCTTCTCCGGAATGGAACCGGCCGTCCTTGAGGAGATTCAACAACTTCAGCATGCCAGTCTCGACTTGGAATAAGGCAGGCATGATAGCTATGGGCTGGGGGATTGCATAGGAAAAGGGCCGAATGCCTCGGGCTGAAACGCTCAGCCTGACGATAATGCCGCCGAGGAGCAGGCGCTGTGATGGCACCGGCTGCGCCGGTGTTCGCGGGCACGCCCGCTCCCACAGGGATTGCTGTGAGGCCAGGGGACTTTTTTGGAGCACAAA
>NZ_BCBD01000273.1:0-3009 GCF_001320345.1 Pseudomonas sp. NBRC 111127
GGAATGAAACGTCCCTTGGCATTTTTGTTCATGACTATGACCTGAGTTCCTGCATTCGCAGAATGCCTGCCACGTGCAGATTTCTAGTCATGAGAGCCATAGCAGCATTTCACAGCACATCATGGTACGCGTTGAGCGTGCCATAGAGGCCAGCCGCCGCCTATCTCCCGCTGCCGGAGAGCATCATGACGTTGAGTTTCACCTTATCAGCGCCCCCTTAGAGAGGAGGCGTGACGCCTCTGCAGAAGACCCCTTTCGGCTATTTTTTTGTATTAACAGATGGGCATGACAAATTCCTCTCCGCTGACGCGATCAGATGCCCAGAAGGCCCTGACTCTTGCGTAATATCAGTCATGTTGCAAATTGGAGAGATCTGTGGCAGCATGCCTAACAATTCGTTCAAGGCGAAGCCGCTTCGCGGCTCGCCTTAACTCTGGCGTTATGCCGCACTCACCCCCATGGAGTTTTGATGTTCAAACTTTTGAGTAAGTTATTGGTCTATTTGACCGCGTCTATCATGGCTATTGCGAGTCCGCTCGCTTTTTCCGTAGATTCTAGCGGTGAGTATCCGACAGTCAGCGAAATTCCGGTCGGGGAGGTCCGGCTTTACCAGATTGCCGATGGTGTTTGGTCGCATATCGCAACGCAGTCGTTTGATGGCGCAGTCTACCCGTCCAATGGTCTCATTGTCCGTGATGGTGATGAGTTGCTTTTGATTGATACAGCGTGGGGTGCGAAAAACACAGCGGCACTTCTCGCGGAGATTGAGAAGCAAATTGGACTTCCTGTAACGCGTGCAGTCTCCACGCACTTTCATGACGACCGCGTCGGCGGCGTTGATGTCCTTCGGGCGGCTGGGGTGGCAACGTACGCATCACCGTCGACACGCCGGCTAGCCGAGGTAGAGGGGAACGAGATTCCCACGCACTCTCTAGAAGGACTCTCATCGAGCGGGGACGCAGTGCGCTTCGGTCCAGTAGAACTCTTCTATCCTGGTGCTGCGCATTCGACCGACAACTTAGTTGTGTACGTCCCGTCTGCGAGTGTGCTCTATGGTGGTTGTGCGATTTATGAGTTGTCACGCACGTCTGCGGGGAACGTGGCCGATGCCGATCTGGCTGAATGGCCCACCTCCATTGAGCGGATTCAACAACACTACCCGGAAGCACAGTTCGTCATTCCGGGGCACGGCCTGCCGGGCGGTCTAGACTTGCTCAAGCACACAACGAATGTTGTAAAAGCGCACACAAATCGCTCAGTCGTTGAGTAGCAGGCAGATGCGGCATAACATGAAGTTGCAGCCGACCATCACTCCGCTGCGCTCCGTTCTGGCGGCTGAACTTCGGCGTTAGGCGGCAGTGCAAAAGCATTGCCTAGCACCGCGCTCAACCGTAACATCGAGGCGCCGGTTAGTTACTGCCGTTATTTGTGTCACTAAATGGAGTTGGTTTCATGTTATGTAACATCACAAATAACTTACTCAGTTCCCCCGCGTTTTCCGCGTTGTTTGCTTCTTCTTTTTGCGTTGGCGCCACTAACGCGTGTATTCCGGGAAGCCTAACAATGCGCTCAAAGCGCTCGCTCCGCTCGCTGGGACTGGCTAACGCCAGCCCCTTAGCTTAAACGTTAGGCAGCACAAAGACCGTCCTCATGACCACTACCATTAGCTTCGTCACGCTGCGCCTCATGACCGAGCACGACCTTCCGATGCTCCATGACTGGCTAAATCGGCCTCACATCGTTGAGTGGTGGGGCGGAGAAGAAACACGTCCAACACTTGCTGAAGTGCTGGAGCAATACCTACCAAGTGCCCTGGCGAAAGAGTCCGTCACTCCCTACATCGCAATGCTGGATGAAGAACCGATTGGGTACGCTCAGTCGTACATTGCACTCGGAAGCGGTGGCGGATGGTGGGAAGACGAAACCGATCCAGGAGTACGCGGAATAGACCAGTCTCTGGCGAATCCATCGCAGCTGGGCAAGGGCTTGGGAACCAAGCTCGTTCGCGCGCTCGTTGAGATGCTGTTTAAAGACCCTGAGGTAACCAAGATCCAAACGGACCCGTCGCCGAACAACTTACGCGCAATCCGGTGCTACGAGAAGGCGGGTTTTGTGGCGCAAAGAACCATAAACACCCCAGATGGACCGGCCGTATACATGGTTCAAACACGTCAGGCGTTCGAGCAGGCGCGCAGTGTTGTCTAACCCTTCCATCGAGGGGGACGTCCAAGGGCTATCGTCCTTAGCCGCCCCTCATGTCAAACGTTAGACATCATGAGGGAAGCGGTGACCATCGAAATTTCGAACCAACTATCAGAGGTGCTAAGCGTCATTGAGCGCCATCTGGAATCAACGTTGCTGGCCGTGCATTTGTACGGCTCCGCAGTGGATGGCGGCCTGAAGCCATACAGCGATATTGATTTGTTGGTTACTGTGGCCGTAAAGCTTGATGAAACGACGCGGCGAGCATTGCTCAATGATCTTATGGAGGCTTCGGCTTTCCCTGGCGAGAGCGAGACGCTCCGCGCTATAGAAGTCACCCTTGTCGTGCATGACGACATCATCCCGTGGCGTTATCCGGCTAAGCGCGAGCTGCAATTTGGAGAATGGCAGCGCAATGACATTCTTGCGGGTATCTTCGAGCCAGCCATGATCGACATTGATCTAGCTATCCTGCTTACAAAAGCAAGAGAACATAGCGTTGCCTTGGTAGGTCCGGCAGCGGAGGAATTCTTTGACCCGGTTCCTGAACAGGATCTATTCGAGGCGCTGAGGGAAACCTTGAAGCTATGGAACTCGCAGCCCGACTGGGCCGGCGATGAGCGAAATGTAGTGCTTACGTTGTCCCGCATTTGGTACAGCGCAATAACCGGCAAAATCGCGCCGAAGGATGTCGCTGCCGACTGGGCAATAAAACGCCTACCTGCCCAGTATCAGCCCGTCTTACTTGAAGCTAAGCAAGCTTATCTGGGACAAAAAGAAGATCACTTGGCCTCACGCGCAGATCAC
>NZ_BCBD01000274.1:0-2990 GCF_001320345.1 Pseudomonas sp. NBRC 111127
AGCAACTGACGCCGAACCCGACCCCGGCTCAAACCACGATCAATGATTCGGTCGACACCACCACCGCGACCCTCACTGCATCGCCGAGCGTGACCGAAGGCGGCGTGATCACCTATACCGTGACCCTGAGCAACCCTGCTCAGACGCCGGTAACCGTGACCCTGTCCAACGGCCAGACTGTGACTGTTGAAGCGGGCAAGACCCAAGGCAGTGTCGACTTCCAGACCCCGGCCAACGACGTTTACAACAACGGCTCGACCGTCAATGTCACCATCGACAAAGCAACCGGTGGCAATTTCGAGCAACTGACACCGGACCCAACACCTGCATCGACTGTCATCCAGGACAGCATCGACCCTGTAACTGTGAGCATCGTCAGCAATGGCAATGTGACTGAAGATCAGCAGCCTGTCTTTACTGTAAAAGTCAGTCAGGCGCTGGATCGGCCACTGACCGTTACCCTGTCCAATGGCGACAAGGTCACCATTGAAGCCGGTAAAACAGAGGTGGAGTACAAGGCGGCAGCCCAAGGTGATGATGTCTTCAAAGATCCCGGCTCTCTCACTCTTGGCGTTACTGACGCAAGCGTCCCAGGTGCCACCTTTGAGAAGCTGGAGTTCGGTAGCCCCGCGACTGTTGAAATCTCAGACACCATCAGTGAAGTTGTAGCCACGCTGACCGCGAGCCCTTCGGTAACCGAAGGCGGCGAGATTACGTACACCATCACGCTGACCAACAAAGATGGTCTGCCGATCAACAACCCTTCGGACCTGTACTTCAAGCTGACCGACGGCACCAATATCGTCGTGGCGGCAAACAGCACCACCGGTTCGGCCACTGTTATCGCACCGGACAACGTCTACGTCGGCACCAATGCGCCAGTGGTCAACGCCATTGATTCGGTCAGCGGCCAGGATGCGTGGAAGTTCGAGCAACTGACTCTGGACAAGACCGAGGTCAGCACCCAGGTCACCGACGAGCCTGGCACCCCGGGCAACGAAGGTGACATCGTCAAGGTCACCATCACGGCTGACCAGGTTTCGGTCGCCGAGAACGTCAAACCGACGTTCACCGTGCATATCAATCAGCCTTTGGCTCACGACCTGGTCGTGACCCTGAGCAACGATGCCAAGGTCACCATCAAGGCTGGCGAAACCACCGCGGCTTACGAGCACGCAGCACAGGGCGATGACGTTTACCAAGACGCCGGCGAAATCACCTTGGGCATCAAGTCGGCGGCCGATGCTACCGGTGCAGCGTTCGAGAACCTGCAACTGGGCGGCGACGCCTCGGTAAAAGTCACCGACACCATCGATGAAGTGGTCGCCAAACTGACCGCTACCCCATCGGTGACCGAAGGCGGCGAGATTACCTACACCATCACGTTGACCAACAAAGATGGTCTGCCGATCAACAACCACGCGGAGCTGTACTTCAAGCTGACCGACGGCACCAATATCGTCGTGGCGGCCAACAGCACCACCGGTTCGGCCACTGTTATCGCGCCGGACAACGTCTACGTCGGCGCCAACGCGCCAGTGGTCAACGCCATTGACTCGGTCAGCGGCCAGGATGCGTGGAAGTTCGAGCAGTTGACCCTGGACAAGACCGAGGTCAGCACCCAGGTCACCGACGAGCCTGGCACCCCGGGCAACGAAGGTGACATCGTCAAGGTCACCATCACGGCTGACCAGGTTTCGGTCGCCGAGAACGTCAAACCGACCTTTACCGTGCACATAAACACGGTCCTGGCGCATGACCTGACTGTGACCCTGAGCAATGACGCGGTCGTGACAATCAAGGCCGGTCAAACTTCGAGCGAGCCGTACACTCACGACGCACAGGGCGATGACGTCTACCAAGACGCCGGCGAAATCACCTTGGGCATCAAGTCGGCGGCCGATGCTACCGGTGCAGCGTTCGAGAACCTGCAACTGGGTGGCGACGCTTCGGTAAAAGTCACCGACACCATCGATGAAGTGGTCGCCAAACTGACCGCGACCCCATCGGTGGCCGAAGGCGGCGAGATTACCTACACCATCACGCTGACCAACAAAGATGGTCTGCCGATCAACAACCACGCGGAGCTGTTCTTCAAGCTGACCGACGGCACCAACATTGTCGTGGCGGCCAACAGCACCACCGGTTCGGCCACTGTTATCGCGCCGGACAACGTCTACGTCGGCACCAACGCACCAGTGGTCAACGCCATTGATTCGGTCAGCGGCCAGGATGCCTGGAAGTTCGAGCAGCTGACCCTGGACAAGGCCGAGGTTCAAACTCAGGTTACTGACGAGCCGTTTGGCCAAGGCGACTTGGTCAAGGTCAGCATCGCTGCCGATCAGCTGTCTGTGAATGAGGCTACTGAGCCGACCTTCACCGTTACCCTGAACCAGGCGCTCGACAAGCCATTCACCGTGACTTTGAGCACCGGTGCCACCCTGACCTTCGCGGCCGGTGAAACCACCAAGTCCTATGCCGCTCCGGCGCAGGGCGATGACGTGTTCAAGGACGAAGGCAAGATCACCGTCAGCATCACCAAGGCGGAAGTGGTCGGCGAGCAGTTGGAAAACCTGCAAATCGGCGAGCCTGCTACCGTTGCGGTCACCGATACTCAGAGCCCGGTTACTGCCCAGCTCACTGTGGATAACACCACAGTGGCCGAAGGGGGCCAGATCACTTACACCGTGACCTTGGTCAGTGCTGATCCAAGCCTGCCAGTGACCAACCACAAGGGTCTGACCTTCACCCTGACTGACGGCACCACTGTGACCGT
Organism: Pseudomonas sp. NBRC 111127; assembly: GCF_001320345.1. Taxonomy (NCBI): domain Bacteria; kingdom Pseudomonadati; phylum Pseudomonadota; class Gammaproteobacteria; order Pseudomonadales; family Pseudomonadaceae; genus Pseudomonas; species Pseudomonas sp. NBRC 111127. The sequence goes on from NZ_BCBD01000274.1 coordinate 2,777, forward strand.
CAAGGCAGGCGAGGCCACCGGTTCGGTTACCGTCACTGCGCCAGATAACGTTTATGTCAACGACCCGGTGACCATCACCCAAGGCCTGACCAAGGTCGAAGGCGCCGGCGCCGATCAGTTCGAGCAACTGAACCTGGGCAAAGATACCGTCAGCACAGTAGTTACCGATGAGCCAGGCACTCCAGGTAACCCAGGTGGCAATAACGAAGGCGAC
>NZ_BCBD01000275.1:0-2926 GCF_001320345.1 Pseudomonas sp. NBRC 111127
CCTTCTGCACGTGGTCTTCACGGATGTTGCCCATGCCGCCTGCGAGCATGATCGGCTTGTGGTAACCGCGTACTTCTTCACCGTGCGGGGTGTTGATGGCCTGCTCGAAGGTACGGAAGTAGCCGGTCAGCGCCGGGCGACCGAATTCGTTGTTGAAAGCAGCACCGCCCAATGGGCCTTCGATCATGATGTCGAGGGCGTCGACGATGCGCTCTGGCTTGCCGTAGGCCTGCTCCCAGGGCTGCTCGAAGCCCGGAATGCGCAGGTTGGACACGGTGAAGCCGGTCAGGCCCGCCTTGGGCTTGGCGCCTCGGCCAGTAGCACCTTCGTCACGGATTTCGCCACCCGAGCCGGTGGACGCACCGGAGAACGGGGCGATGGCGGTCGGGTGGTTGTGGGTTTCCACCTTCATGAGGATGTGCACCGGCTCCTGCACCGCGCCGTACTGGCGGGTTTCAGGGTTCGGGAAGAAGCGCCCGGCAACGTTGCCGACGATCACCGAGGCGTTGTCCTTGTACGCAGACAGCACACCTTCGTTGTGCATCTGGTAGGTGTTCTTGATCATGCCGAACAGGCTTTTTTCCTGCGCCTGGCCGTCGATGTCCCAACTGGCGTTGAAGATCTTGTGGCGGCAGTGCTCGGAGTTGGCCTGGGCGAACATCATCAGTTCGATGTCGTTCGGGTTGCGCTTGAGGCCCTGGAAGGCATTGACCAGGTAGTCGATTTCGTCTTCAGCCAGGGCCAGGCCGAGGTCGATGTTGGCCTTGGCCAGCGCGTCGCGGCCGCCGCCGAGGATATCGACAGAGGTCATCGGCTTGGGCTGGGCGTGGCTGAACATGTCAGCGGCCTGCTCCAACTGGCCGAGCACGCGCTGGGTCATGCGGTCGTGCAGTTCGGCGGCGATCAGGGCGGCGTCAGCGTCGCTCAGGTTGCCGGCAACGTAGTAGGCGATACCACGCTCCAGGCGCTGGATTGCCTGCAGGCCGCAGTTGTGAGCGATGTCGCTGGCCTTGCTGGCCCATGGCGAGATGGTGCCCAGGCGCGGTACGACCAGGAACAGGCGGCCGCTCGGCTCCTGTACCGGCACGCTCGGGCCGTACTTGAGCAGACGGCCCAGCACCTGCTGCTGGTCGGCGGTCAGTTCGCCTTCAACATCGGCGAAGTGGGCAAATTCGGCATACAAACCAGTAACAGCGGGGACTTTCTGGCTCAGTTGCTCGAGTAATTTACCGTGGCGAAAGGCAGAAAGGGCAGGAGCGCCGCGCAGGATCAACATCGTCGGGACAGCCTCAGGAAGGGGTGTGCTTAGAGGCCGTGCATTCTAGCCTAAATCGTTGGCTTTCGGCACCCGCTCTAAGCCATGGCTGCCGGGCGGCGGAACCGGACTTTGGGGTCAAAAAAATCCCCCTGTTCTCCACGCCCTGTAGGAGCGGCCTTGCGTCGCGATGGGCCGCACAGCGGCCCCAGTTTTCCAGCTCCGCCGCCAGTACCCCCGGGGCCGCTGCGCGGCCCATCGCGACGCAAGGCCGCTCCTACAGAGGATCAGGCCGCAGCACTGCACAGAATGTGCTACCAGACAACCTAACAGTTGTCGAGATATGGTTGCGCCGGTCCTTTGCGTATACTGCAAGCTATGTTCGCCCACACTGCTTTGCGCCAGCGTTGCGCCAAATGGCTCCTCGCAACCGGACTCTTTCTGCTGCTCGGTGCCTGCGTTGAAAAACCCAGCACCCTCGAGCGCGTGAAGGAGGACGGCGTGCTGCGCGTGATCACCCGCAACAGCCCGGCCACTTACTTCCAGGACCGCAACGGCGAAACCGGCTTCGAGTACGAACTTGTCCAGCATTTCGCCGATGATCTCGGCGTAAAACTGCAGATCGAAACCGCCGACAACCTCGACGAACTGTACGATTCGCTCGGCAAGCCCGCCGGCCCGGTGCTGGCCGCGGCCGGCCTGGTCAGCAGTGAACGGCGCAAGGCCCAGGTGAAATACTCGCATCCCTACCTGGAAGTCACCCCGCAGGTGGTCTATCGCAACGGCCGCCCACGCCCGACCGACGCCAAGGGCCTGGTCGGCAAGAAAATCATGGTGCTCAAGGGCAGCAGCCATGCCGACCTTCTGGCCGAGCTGAAAAAGCAGAACCCAGGCCTGGAGTATGAAGAGTCCGATGCGGTCGAGGTGGTCGACCTGCTGCGCATGGTCGACGAAGGCCAGATCGACCTGACCCTGGTCGACTCCAACGAACTGGCGATGAACCAGGTGTACTTCCCCAACGTGCGGGTTGCCTTCGACGTGGGCGATACCCGTGATCAACGCTGGGCAGTCGCGGCCGGTGAAGACAACAGCCTGCTCAACGAAATCAATGAATTCCTCGACAAGGCGCAGAAAAACGGCACCCTGCAGCGCTTGAAGGACCGCTACTACGGCCATGTCGATGTTCTGGGCTACGTGGGCGCCTACACCTTCGCCCAGCATCTGCAGCAGCGCCTGCCCAAGTACGAGAAGCACTTCAAGAGCTACGCCAAGGTCGAGCAGGTGGACTGGCGCCTACTGGCCGCCATTGGTTACCAGGAATCGATGTGGCAACCGGAGGTTACCTCCAAGACCGGTGTACGCGGCCTGATGATGCTGACCCAGCGCACTGCCCAGGCGATGGGCGTATCCAACCGCCTGGACCCGCGGCAGAGCATCCAGGGGGGCGCCAAGTACTTCATGAAAATCAAGGAAGAGCTCGACGACAGCATCAAGGAGCCCGACCGCACCTGGTTCGCCCTGGCTGCCTACAACGTCGGCAGCGGCCACCTGGAAGACGCCCGTACCCTGGCCAAGCGCGAAAAGCTCAACCCGAACAAGTGGCTGGACGTGAAGAAGATGCTGCCGCGCCTGTCGCAGAAACAGTGGTACCGGCAGACCAAGTACGGCTAT
>NZ_BCBD01000276.1:0-2887 GCF_001320345.1 Pseudomonas sp. NBRC 111127
CGATCGTGCGGGGCACCTCGTAGAAAAAGGCCCCGGAGAATTCGAACTGCGGGGCCATGGATTCGAGCTTGATGGTGTCACCCAGCTTTAGCTTGGGGTTAAGGGTGCACCTGATTCCGACCTCGGTGTCGGTCACCACTGGGGAGCCGATCATTCCGCTGGCGGCGCTGATCACGAACACTTCGTTGGGCATGGCGAAGCCATTCTTGATGATCTTGGTGGCGCCGTTCTCGATCATCCAGTCGAACTCCCAGGTGCTTGCCAGTTCGTTCATGCAGGCGACTGGGCTGCCCTGCAAAACCGTGCCCCCGGATCGGCGTTTGAGGCCTGAGAAGTCCCCGAAAAACTGGATTTCCCCGCCAAAGCGCTCGGCGCACTCCTCGATGATCTGGACCGGGTCCGTCTCGGGGGACAGGGTCAGGTTGATGATTCGCTCGTCCCGCTCCTTGGCCTGTGAGCGGCAGAAGAACTTGACGCCCCGGGTTGAGCCGCCGTCCTCCATGACCTTCTGCACGTTGGTGATCTGGCCCAGGAACACGCTGCCGAAGGTGCTCGAATAGCCTGCCTCCAGCGAGATGAACTCGTATTTCTTGGCCGTGCCGTCGCCCAGCATCTGCCTTGTCGAGTAGTCGGACACGTTGTAGATAGTGATCTCGGCCACACTGAACGCATTGCCGGCGAAGTGGATGATCTGGAAAGTGATGCGCAAGCCGTCACCGTCAGGGCGCATCTCGTAGATCTTGCCGCCAGAATCACGGCCAAGCTTCAGCCGGTACCGGCGCAGGTAGATTTCATCACTCATCGGACCACACCAGCGTATTGTCGATGCCCAGGTTGTTAGGGGTCGGCTGCTTACCCTCAAGGGTGAGAGACCCGTAATTCACCTTGGGCGGCGGGTACAGGCCGGCCAGCAGATCTACACCTGGCAGAAGGAAGCGCCCAGACGTTAGATTCAAGCCGGCACCCGTACTGATGTTGACGCGGAAGACCTCAAGCCGGGCCATCCACTGCAGCTCCAATGTCAGCGTGTTGCTGCCTAGCGGGGCGCTGAAGGTCTGAGCAGGTAGGGGTTGAACCTCAACCCTGTACCGGCTCACTGGATCACCTCGACAGATGCAAACCCAGAAGAAACCATGGGGGCGCCCTGCGTGGCCACTGGGTCGTTCTGAAGCAGCTGGTCTGCTGAGGTCACGCCCCGGGTTACTTGGGAGCTGATGACCCTGGCCTGCTGCAGTTCGGCAACGAAGACCAAACCATCTTCATCATCGGGCCTCGTACGCTGATCCAGCCTGATCAAGACCATGTTCTTGAGCGTTTCGTACTCGGTGACCAAGTCGAATCGGGACCGGGATTGCAGGAGCGCCGTCAGAGCGGCCCAAGCGGTTGCGGCACGGGTTGCCTCGCTGCCCGACAGCAGGTAGGCCGAAACGGTCGATATCGCCGCCCCGGCCACCCCGCCAATGGCGCTGGAGATCGCGCCGACGCCCATCATGCCCAAGTCATCCAGGCCGATGCCCAGCGGAGTATTGGATACCGCACCGGTCAGCAGGTAGCGGTCAGGCAGCAAGCGGGCATGGTCGTTGCCGTTGGTGCCGAACTCCACAGGAAACTCGGTGAGCTGAACAGCCTTGCTGGTCGCCCCCTCAAGCTTGGCGTCGAACTCGATAGGGCCAAGCATGGGCAGCGTCTTGGAAAAGATGCTCATGACCCCATCGGCAATGCTCATTTTTCCGGGCTCCTGAAATCTTGGGTGGTTTGGTCAATCAGCTTGCTCAGCTTCTCGTTCCACAGCTGCTCGACTTTTCCGGTATCCGCACCATGGATATGGAACTGGCGGTTGTCCACGTTTTGCACTTGCTGAGCGGGTGCTGATGGGCTCGCAGCGGCGGATACTGTTGAGCCCGCAGGCGTAACGACATCGCTTGCCGAATACTGCTCTGGCGCCCGGCGCTGCTTTTTCGCCCAAGCGTCGATTTGCTCCAAAATGCTTGGGCCTTGCTGACCAGACTTGGAAAGGTCAGCCTGGACCTTGGCCCATTGCTCTGGGTCGCGCAGGTCCACAACCGGAGCTGCAGATGCCGGCGCCTGAGGCAGTCCGTAGTTGTCGGCGATATCGCCTCGCCTTGATACCTCGCCATCGGCGTCTGCCGGGCGCTCGTAGTAACGCGAGACGATGCCCGCGGCCTCCCTGGCGCTTGCTGCCAACTTCAGCCGCTCACCAGCTGACTTTTCGGCCCCCTTGGTCAGCTCGTGGTTGATGAACTCGAGCTGTTCGGTTGCGGTGGAGCTGCGAATGTCCTTGCCGGAGTACTTGGCGAAGTTCGCCTGCCTGTCCGGGTGCCACTGGGCCAGGCCGTAGGCATTTCCGCCGTCGCCCACGGCATCTGGTCGGAAGCCGCTTTCCTGCTCCAGGTTCGCCGCAATACCGGCGGCCTGCTCGGCAGACCAGCCCTTGGCGCGGAAAAAGTCCATGACGGCTGCAGCAGCCTCAGATCCGCCCTTGCGAAGTCGGTTATTCAGCAGCTCCTGGTCTTCACCAGCGTTCAGGCTGCCGGAGTACAGCAGCGCAGCCGCGCTACCACCTGCCACAGCCAGCCCAGAGACGCCTGCAGCCGCACCGCCCGCGGCCGCGCCGGCGGCACCAGCAGCGCCTGCAGCACCACCCAGGCCTACCAGTGCACGCAGAGCGGCAAGCCCCTTCAAGGCGCTGGCGCCGCCCATGAGCACAAGGGCGGCCGAGACCAGTTCGATGTTTTTGGCCAGGGTTCCGAAGAAAGCCTCAAGGCCCGAATCTACGAGATCCTTGTTGTCGCGGTAGAAGGCAGTGAAGTCCTCAGCCAGTTCGGCAAAGGCCGGCACCAGTTCTCCAGCGATGGTATTGCCCATG
>NZ_BCBD01000277.1:0-2798 GCF_001320345.1 Pseudomonas sp. NBRC 111127
ATACGCCAGGGGGCCGGCAACCGCGCCGACCACGGCACCGCGCAAAAACGGCCGACCAGCCCAGGCCAGGCTATGGCGCAAACCGCTGGCCAGCACCAACCACATCGATGCCAGCCACAAGGGTAACGGCCAGGCATGAAAATCAAATACGCCAAAACTGCCAAGCAGGCTGTCCAGCAGGCAGCCAGCCATGGTTACGCGTAACAGCGCCCACGCTTCTGCCCGCGGCTGTGTGCATGTCCACAGGTGTAGCGCCAGGCCCACAGGTACCAGCACCAGAATCCCAGGTGTGCTGGCACCCCATATGCACAACCACCAGCCCAATTGCAGCCACAGCGCATTGGCAATCTGGCCGCGGGTAACCATCACGCCGGTACAGGCAGTGGCGCGCGACGCGCGTTCGGCGCCGCCCACAACAGCTGCGCCACGCCAATGGCACGCTCCTCGAAACCGCCCTGGCAGTAGCACAGATAAAACTCCCACAGGCGCTGGAACGTCTCGTCATAACCCAACGCCGCGAGCGCGGCGCGCGACTGCTTCAGGTTGTCGTGCCAGTGCCGCAGCGTCAGGGCATAGTCGACACCGAAATCCTCCATGTGAACCAGGTTCAGCGCGGTCTGGCGGCTGGCCGTATCGACCAGCACGCTGAGCGAGGGCAGGGCGCCGCCGGGGAAAATATAGCGCTGGATGAAGTCCACCGAGCGCCGTGCCTGGGTATAGCGCTGGTCGCGAATGGTGATCGCCTGGATCAGCATCAGGCCATCGGGCTTGAGCAACGCTCCACACTGGCGGAAGTACGTGGGCAGGTAGCGGTGGCCTACAGCCTCGATCATCTCGATCGACACCAGCTTGTCGAATGTGCCGCGCAGGTCGCGGTAGTCCTCCTGCAGCACCGTGATCTGCCGCTCCAGCCCCAGGTCTTTGACCCGTTGCAGGGTATGGCTGTATTGCGCCTGGGACAGGGTGGTGGTGGTGACCCGGCAACCATGATGGCTGGCCGCATGGATGGCAAGGCTGCCCCAGCCAGTGCCGATCTCCAGCAGGTGGTCTTCCGGGCCCAGTTCAAGCTTCTCGCAGATGCGTTGCAGCTTGCGAAGCTGGGCCTGTTCAAGGGGTTGGTCGGGGTGCTCGAACTGGGCAGCCGAGTACATCATGGTCGGGTCCAGCAGCTGTTCGAACAGTGCGTTGCCCAAGTCATAGTGGGCCAGTATGTTGCGTCGCGCACCGCGCTTGCTGTTGCGGTTGAGCCGGTGCAGCAGGCGCAGGGCGGGCCGGCCCAACCGCGCCAGGCCCCCTTCCAGGGCGTCTAGCACCTCGAGGTTGGCGACGAACAACCGCGTGACCAGGGCCAGGTCCGGGCTGCGCCAGTAACCATGGATATAGCCTTCACCGGCACCGATCGAACCATTGCTCGCCAGCAGGTTCCAGGCAGCATCATCGAGAATTTCCACCTCCGCCTGCAAGGCACTGGCGGCATCACCGAAGGCCCATTGTTGCCCATGGCAGAGCACACGCAGGTGGCCATGGCGCAACTTGCCCAGCTGTGCCAGCACAGCGTTGCGCGCCAACGCGCCCAACCAAGGGGCGATGCCTGCTGACTTGCTAACGCTCAGGGTGGGATTGGACATGATCGGAGTCCTCGCAAGGTTGGCCAAGTGCCAGGTCAGCCTGGCTGGCGGTGTGGTCGTGAATAGGCGTGCGCTTGCAGAACAGGCGCAGGGCTTGCCAGTAGATGCCCGTCAGGGTGCGCAGGCTCATCCAGGGGAAGGCCAGGATGTAGCGGTGCAAGGCGGGGCGGTCCAAGGGTTGGCGCCGTAGTGCCAGGTCGGCTTCGAAGACCTTGTGGCCGCTTTGCCAGTTTTCCATGTGGATGCGCACCCGGCTCTCGTCGAGGTGGAAGCGCAAGCGGTAGTCCATGTCCAGCGGCATGAACGGCGACACGTGAAAGGCCTTGCTCACCGCGAACGGCTGCGCCAGCCCGCCCTGTACGGGCAGCACATAGTGGAAGCGCTCTCGCCAAGGGGTGTTGCGTACTTCCAGCAGGATTGCCGCCAGGTGCCCATCGCGGTCGTGGCAGAAGTAGAAACTCACCGGGTTGAACGCCAGTCCCCAGCAGCGCAGCTGGGTCAGCAGGCGTACCGGCCCTTCCGGCACCTGGCCCGTGGCCCGGCCCACCAACCGCCGCGCGGCGCCGGCCAGCGATTGCCCTTGGCCGGTAAAGGCCGGCAGGTAATCGGTTTCACGGAAGCTCAGCGGCGCCAGGCGCGAGCGCCGTAACCAGCGCGACAGGGTCATCAGCCAGGCTTGCTCGTCCAGGTCCAGGTAGAACATGCCGACCCGGTAGCGGAAGGCGTGCGGCCGCGGGCTCAGGCGCCGGTGGCTGAGCCAGCCCAGGCACAGACCGCTGTTCATAGCTGTTCCCCGAAATGGCTGGCCACCTGCAGCGCGCTGGTGACGCCGTCCTCGTGAAAGCCGTTGCCCCAGTAGGCCCCGCAGAAATAGCTGTGCTCACCGCCTTGCAGCTGCGCATGGCGGGCCTGTGCGGCCAGCGCCGCCAGGCTGTATTGCGGGTGGGCGTAACTGAAGCGGGCGATGATCTGGGCGGGGTCGATCAGGGCGGTCTGGTTCAGGCTCACGCAGAACGTTACCGGCGCCTGCAGGCCTTGCAGGATATTCATGTTGTAGGTCAGCGCGGATGGTGCCTGACCGTCGCCGGCCAGGCGGTAGTTCCAACTGGCCCAGGCTTTGCGCCGGCGGGGCAGCAGGCGGGTGTCGGTGTGCAGCACCACATCATTGTC
>NZ_BCBD01000278.1:0-2735 GCF_001320345.1 Pseudomonas sp. NBRC 111127
AGGGCATCTCCTACACCGCAGGCGTACCGCCCGTGGCTGCGGCCCTGCTGGTTGCCCGTGGCGAGTGGGATGCCAAACGCATGGTCAACGTCGAGGAGCTGCCAGCCGAGCCGTTCCTCAAGGCGCTGGACGTGATGGGCCTGCCGACCCGCGTCAAGGATGAAAAAGGTGATCGTCCTTGGGACGCTGAAGCCTAAGCGGTAAACAAGAAGGGGCGCCACTGTGGCGCCCCTTCTGCTTGGGCTGGCCGCTTGCGCTTCAGTTGGCCTCGGCCGTGAGCTTCGCGCGCTCACCGAGTTTTTCCAGCAACGCCTTGGCCAGGGCCTTGTCCGAGAACGGGTTCTGCCCGGTAATCAACTCGCGATCCACCACCACATTCGGTTGCCAGGGCTTGGCATAACCCATGTCGCCGCCGGCCATCGCCATCGCGTTCGCCGGGTAGAACAACAAGCGCTGGTCGTTGAGCGAACGCTCGAACACCTGCTCCTCCGGGTCAGAGAAGATAGTCATCTTGTAGCCCTGGTACACCCAGTCTCTGGCTGCCGCCCGCTCGCCACGCGCCAGCGCGGCCTGGTAGCCAACCGGGTCTTGCTGCGCCGACAGCAAAGCGATTGGGCCGTGGCAGATAGCCGCAGTGGGTTTGCCTGCCTGGTGGAAATGCTGCAACAAGGTGCCGACATCCGGGTTATTGGCCAAGTCGATCAAAGGCGCGTGGCCGCCGGGGATGAACAGCCCGGCATAGCGGTCGAGGTCGCCAGCCAGCACTTCTTTCACCGACAGGGTATTGCCGATGTCTGGCAGCCCCTGCACCACCTTTTCAATCCGGCGCATCTCTGTTGCATCACCGGCGAAATACTGCGGGTCGACCGAGCGCGGATCCACACGCGGGGCATTACCCTTGGGTGTCACCAGCACCAGGCGGTAGTCAGCCTTGAGCAATTGGTCGGCGGGCACACCGAACTCATTGAGGTAATAGCCGGTGGCGTAGTGTTCGCCGTTCTGCAACGGCAGCTGGTGTTCACTGGACAGCAGCACCAGTACCTCGCCCTTGGGCGCCGATTGGGCACCACCGGCAAGCAACGCGCCGGTGACTGCCAGCGCCAGTGTGGTCGGCTTCTTCATGCGTTAACTCCTGATCAGGCAAGCGCCTGCAATACCAAAGTGGCGGAGCGCTGGGTGTAATGGGCAGCTGCGGGTCAGTCATCACTGGGGGAATGCTACCGCTGCGGCTATGATTCGATAATTCTAAAGTGATCATGGCTGCCATTCGGAATATGAATATCGCCAACAAGGACTTGAACCTGCTCTATCTGTTCCATGTGCTTTACCAGGAGCGCAGCGCCACGCTCGCCGCCCAACGCATGGCGCTTAGCCAACCTGCACTCAGCCACAAGCTCGGCAAGTTGCGAGACCAGCTTGGCGACCCCCTGTTCGTGCGTGCGCCCAGAGGGCTTACCCCCACACCGCGGGCCCATGAGCTGGCGCCGGAGGTAGAACGCCTGGTAGCGGGCCTGGAAGGCTTCTATGAACGCTGCGAGGGGCAAGAGTTTCTCGCCCGCCCTGCCCGCGTACACCTGTACAGCACGGATTATGTGGAGCAGACACTGCTGCCCAGGCTGTTACCAATACTGCGCAGCCAAGCGCCCAACCTGACGCTGGTTACACACAACACCCGGGGCGCTTTACCCCGAGAAGCGCTGGAAAAAGGCACCTGTGACCTGGCTGTCGCCGGCTTTTACACCGACCTGCCCGACACCTTCCACCAGCAGCGGCTGCTCAGGGAGCAGTTCGTAGTGCTTGCCTCGCGCAGCCATCCAGGCCTGGATAGCGGCCTGGACCTGGACACCTTTCTGGCCAGTGACCATCTGCTCACCACCCTGACCGGTGACCTTGATGGGCTGGTTGATCGCGCCCTGCACAGCCAGGGCAAGCAACGCCGGGTGGTGGCTGGCCTGTCCAGCTTCATCGCACCCATGCGCTTGCTGCGGGGTACCGACCTGCTTTTGACCTGCCTGCGCTCGCTGGCCCTCGAGGCTACCGACCGTGACGAGGATCTGCGCATGTTCCCGCTACCGCTGGAGCTGCCGCCCGTGGAGGTGATGCAGATCTGGCATGCGCGTACCCATGCCGACCCCTTGCGGCGCTGGCTTCGCCAGCAGCTGTGGGCCGTGGCCCAGCAATAGGGATGTTTCCGACGAAAGTAGTCGGGTATGGCGAACAACTTCTTGCAATCCGTAAGATCTCAAAATACTGTATGAATATTCAGTACAGCGAGACGCCCCCATGCAACTCATCGCCAAACTCGGTATTTTGGCCGACGCTGCCAAGTACGACGCTTCCTGCGCCAGCAGCGGCGCGCCCAAGCGCAATTCGCGCGGTGGCGATGGCCTGGGTGCTACCAATGGCATGGGTATTTGTCACAGCTATACGCCCGACGGCCGCTGCGTGTCGCTGCTGAAGGTGCTGCTGACCAATTTTTGCCTGTACGACTGCCAGTACTGTGTCAACCGCCGCTCCAGCAACGTGCCTCGGGCACGTTTCAGCCCGGAAGAGGTGGTGCGCCTGACCTTGGATTTCTATCGGCGCAACTGCATCAGCGGGCTGTTCCTCAGCTCTGGCATCATCCGTTCGGCGGACTACACCATGGAGCAGCTGATTCGCGTGGCCCGGCTGTTGCGCGAAGAACACAACTTCCGCGGCTACATCCACCTGAAGACCATCCCCGACGCCGACCC
>NZ_BCBD01000279.1:0-2609 GCF_001320345.1 Pseudomonas sp. NBRC 111127
CCTACAGGTGGGAGCTGGCTTGCCTGCGATCAGCTCACAGGCTCAGCCGCATCGACAGGTCGACCGCCTTCACATCCTTGGTCATCGCCCCGATCGAGATGTAGTCCACGCCCGTTTCGGCAATCACCCGCAGGGTGCTCTCGTTGACCCCGCCGCTGGCCTCCAGCTTGGCCTTGCCGGCCGTGATGCGCACAGCCTCACGCATTTCTTCCAGGTTCAGTTCGTCGAGCATGATGATGTCGGCCCCCGCCGCCAGCGCCTCGCGCAGTTCGCCAAGGCTCTCCACTTCTATTTCCACCGGTTTGCCCGGGGCAATGCGGTGCGCAGCCGCCACGGCCTGAGCCACGCCACCGCTGGCGGCGATGTGGTTCTCCTTGATCAGGAAAGCGTCATACAGGCCGATGCGGTGGTTGTCGCAGCCGCCACAGGTCACCGCGTACTTTTGCGCCAGGCGCAGGCCAGGCAGCGTTTTGCGGGTGTCCAGCAGGCGCACCTGGGTGCCTTCTACCAGGCTGGCAAGAAAGCGCGCACGGGTGGCGACCCCCGACAGCAGTTGCAGGAAGTTCAGGGCACTGCGCTCACCGCTGAGCAGCGAACGGGCTGGGCCTTCGAGGTGAAACAGGGGCTGGTTGGCGCTGGCACGGTCACCGTCAGTGACTTGCCAGTGCACCGCCACCCGCGGGTCGAGCTGGCGGAATACCGCATCGACCCAGGCAGTGCCGGCGATCACACAGTCCTCGCGGGTGATGATGGTCGCCTTGGCCAGGCGCTCGGCCGGGATCAACTGCGCGGTGATATCGCCACTGCCGATGTCCTCCAACAGCGCACGGCGCACGTTGGCTTCGATTTCAGCGGTCAGGTCGGCAAGGCGTAGGTTCGGCATGGTCGGCTCCACAAGCAAGATGCCCGCGATTATAGGGCAGCGGGCTGGTGTGTACAGCCGCCTTGGCGCCGGCATTCGGTCGGCGCGTGGCGGGCGCCTGCCTGGGGTGAATCCGTGCTGGCAGCGCTGCGGGTTTTTGCCGATAATGGCGACCAGTATTTGGCGTCATAGCTTTGACGATACCTGCTGCGGCGGGCCACACACCCTGCAAGGAGTCCAGGATGCATGAAGAAGGCAAGGTGGTGCCCCTGGCGGCCGCCATCGACCGGGGCCGGCGTGCGCCTCTGCCTTGCCTTCCGGTGTTGCTGCTGCAAGTACGCGACAAGGCCGCCCTGCAGTTGCGCCTGGGCTTGCAGGCGCTGTTCGACAACGCTGACGACACCCTGTTCGAGATGGCTGACAAAGCCTTCGAGCACGCCGACCAGAACTTGTATTTCGAGGCCATGCGCGACCTGCGCCTGAAGCGCAAAAGCATCGAGCGTGGCTTTCTCGACATCTTCCATGCGACTTTCGCCCGCATCGGCCAGGCGGACCTGTTGCTGCACCTGGCCCAGCCGGGGAACACGTGCGGCAAAGCGCAGGCCGAGCGGGGCGCTGCTGTCGACGGCATGGTGGGGCGCGTGCTGGCACGTCACCGCCCGGCCTTGCAACAGTTGGGGCTGCGCTTGCAGGTGCTGCTCGACCGCCCCGTGTACGAGGGCGACAACCCGCTAGGGCCCGCCGCATTATGTGGTTACTTCCTCGATGCCGGGCGTAACCTGGGGGTTTGCCTGCGGGTGAAGCTGGTGTTGCTCACGCTGTTCGAGCGCTATGTGCTCAGTGATGCCGATGTGATCTACGGCGAGGCCAACCAGCTGCTGGCCGCCGCCGGCGTGCTGCCCGAACTGCAACCGGTACCGCGCCGGCCTGCCGAGGAGCGGCGCCTGGGCGCGCGACGTTGCCCGCCCATGCCAGGCCAGGATGTGGGCGCGGACGCAGCCGGGCAGGCGTTTTTTGCCTCGTTGCAAACCCTGCTGGCGCCGGTGCGGGGGCAATTTGCCCCACGTTTGCAGGGGGTGGCTGCCGCCCAGCCGATCAGCACCGCCGACCTGCTGCGGTTACTGACCCATTTGCAGCATTATGTGCCCGCCACGCACGAGGCAGATGACTTCGAGCTTGGCCAGCAGCTTGAGCAATTGCTGCTGCGGGTCAGCGTGCGCAGTGGCATACGCAGGCGTATCGCGGTCGCCGACGAAGACATGATCAACCTGGTGAACCTGCTGTTCGCGTTCATTCAGCAGGACGACAACCTGCCGGCCAGCCTGCGGGCGCTGATCATCCGGCTGCACATCCCGCTGCTGAAGGTGGCGCTGCTGGACAAGGGGGTGTTCTGCCGGGCTGGCCACCCCGCACGGCGGCTGCTCAACGAAATCGCAGCGGCGGGCATCGGCTGGGAGAGTGGCCGCGAAGATGTGCGCGACAGTCTGCACGTGCGGGTGGCGCTGATCGTGCAGCGCGTGCTCAGTGATTTTGACGAAGATACCCGCGTGTTCGACCACCTGCTGCAAGATTTTCTCGCGTTCAGCCATGAGGAGCGGCGGCGCAGCGATTTGCTCGAGCAACGTACCCGCGACGCCGAAGAGGGCCGCGCACGCACCTTGCAGGCCAGGCACCAGGTGCAGCAATTGCTCAACCAGCGCCTGCGCGGCCAGGTGTTGCCCCAGGTGGTGGTGCAGATGCTGGTACA
>NZ_BCBD01000280.1:0-2588 GCF_001320345.1 Pseudomonas sp. NBRC 111127
GTCGTTTTCAGAAGACGGCTGCACTGAACGTCAGAAGCCGACTGCACTATAGCAGCGGAGGGGTTGGATCCATCAGGCAACGACGGGCTGCTGCCGGCCATCAGCGGACGCAGGGAGGACTTTCCGCAACCGGCCGTTCGATGCGGCACCGATGGCCTTCGCGCAGGGGTAGTGAATCCGCCAGGATTGACTTGCGCTGCCCTACCTCTCACTAGTGAGGGGCGGCAGCGCATCAAGCGGTGAGCGCACTCCGGCACCGCCAACTTTCAGCACATGCGTGTAAATCATCGTCGTAGAGACGTCGGAATGGCCGAGCAGATCCTGCACGGTTCGAATGTCGTAACCGCTGCGGAGCAAGGCCGTCGCGAACGAGTGGCGGAGGGTGTGCGGTGTGGCGGGCTTCGTGATGCCTGCTTGTTCTACGGCACGTTTGAAGGCGCGCTGAAAGGTCTGGTCATACATGTGATGGCGACGCACGACACCGCTCCGTGGATCGGTCGAATGCGTGTGCTGCGCAAAAACCCAGAACCACGGCCAGGAATGCCCGGCGCGCGGATACTTCCGCTCAAGGGCGTCGGGAAGCGCAACGCCGCTGCGGCCCTCGGCCTGGTCCTTCAGCCACCATGCCCGTGCACGCGACAGCTGCTCGCGCAGGCTGGGTGCCAAGCTCTCGGGTAACATCAAGGCCCGATCCTTGGAGCCCTTGCCCTCCCGCACGATGATCGTGCCGTGATCGAAATCCAGATCCTTGACCCGCAGTTGCAAACCCTCACTGATCCGCATGCCCGTTCCATACAGAAGCTGGGCGAACAAACGATGCTCGCCTTCCAGAAAACCGAGGATGCGAACCACTTCATCCGGGGTCAGCACCACCGGCAAGCGCCGCGACGGCCGAGGTCTTCCGATCTCCTGAAGCCAGGGCAGATCCGTGCACAGCACCTTGCCGTAGAAGAACAGCAAGGCCGCCAATGCCTGACGATGCGTGGAGACCGAAACCTTGCGCTCGTTCGCCAGCCAGGACAGAAATGCCTCGACTTCGCTGCTGCCCAAGGTTGCCGGGTGACGCACACCGTGGAAACGGATGAAGGCACGAACCCAGTGGACATAAGCCTGTTCGGTTCGTAAGCTATAATGCAAGTAGCGTATGCGCTCACGCAACTGGTCCAGAACCTTGACCGAACGCAGCGGTGGTAACGGCGCAGTGGCGGTTTTCATGGCTTGTTATGACTGTTTTTTTGTACAGTCTATGCCTCGGGCATCCAAGCAGCAAGCGCGTTACGCCGTGGGTCGATGTTTGATGTTATGGAGCAGCAACGATGTTACGCAGCAGGGCAGTCGCCCTAAAACAAAGTTACGTTTTTTGAGGGACTGCATGATCACCGGAATAAACCACATTACTTTTTCTGTCAGTGATCTGGACTCATCGATCCAGTTCTATCGTGGTTTCCTGGGCATGAAGCTTCACGTTCTTTGGGACACGGGTGCGTATCTGACAGCCGGTGATACATGGCTTTGCTTGAGTTTGGGAGAGCCCGACCCCGCTAAAGACTATACGCATGTGGCCTTTAGTATCAGTGAAAACGCGCTCTCGGAGCTACGCGCCAAACGGGGCGAGATGGGATTCAAGGAATGGAAGCAAA
Organism: Pseudomonas sp. NBRC 111127; assembly: GCF_001320345.1. Lineage (NCBI taxonomy): Bacteria > Pseudomonadati > Pseudomonadota > Gammaproteobacteria > Pseudomonadales > Pseudomonadaceae > Pseudomonas > Pseudomonas sp. NBRC 111127. The sequence continues at coordinate 1,641 of NZ_BCBD01000280.1, forward strand.
ACACTAGTGAGGGCGAATCGCTGTACCTACTTGATCCCAACGGCCATCGCCTAGAGCTTCACTGTGGCACTTTGGCAACTCGCTTGGCGGAGTTGGAGAACTCACCTTACAAGGGGCTGGTATGGTGCTGAAACGTAACAATCGGCCGCACTGCGACCGCTTTTCCGCCGCTTCGCGCCTCCAAACCGGCGCGTGAGCCGGGCGTTAAACATCATGAGGGAAGCGGTGATCGCCGAAGTATCGACTCAACTATCAGAGGTAGTTGGCGTCATCGAGCGCCATCTCGAACCGACGTTGCTGGCCGTACATTTGTACGGCTCCGCAGTGGATGGCGGCCTGAAGCCACACAGTGATATTGATTTGCTGGTTACGGTGACCGTAAGGCTTGATGAAACAACGCGGCGAGCTTTGATCAACGACCTTTTGGAAACTTCGGCTTCCCCTGGAGAGAGCGAGATTCTCCGCGCTGTAGAAGTCACCATTGTTGTGCACGACGACATCATTCCGTGGCGTTATCCAGCTAAGCGCGAACTGCAATTTGGAGAATGGCAGCGCAATGACATTCTTGCAGGTATCTTCGAGCCAGCCACGATCGACATTGATCTGGCTATCTTGCTGACAAAAGCAAGAGAACATAGCGTTGCCTTGGTAGGTCCAGCGGCGGAGGAACTCTTTGATCCGGTTCCTGAACAGGATCTATTTGAGGCGCTAAATGAAACCTTAACGCTATGGAACTCGCCGCCCGACTGGGCTGGCGATGAGCGAAATGTAGTGCTTACGTTGTCCCGCATTTGGTACAGCGCAGTAACCGGCAAAATCGCGCCGAAGGATGTCGCTGCCGACTGGGCAATGGAGCGCCTGCCGGCCCAGTATCAGCCCGTCATACTTGAAGCTAGACAGGCTTATCTTGGACAAGAAGAAGATCGCTTGGCCTCCCGCGCAGATCAG
>NZ_BCBD01000281.1:0-2544 GCF_001320345.1 Pseudomonas sp. NBRC 111127
CCTCGGCCAAGCCTGCGTAGTCGGTGTAGTCGGCGGCCAGGTCCAGCACCTGCACGTTCGGCGCCAGGCTCAGCCCAAGGTCGCCCTGGCCGAGCAGCAACTGCAGGCCGCTGTCCTCGATCATGTAGTGCAGGCGCTCCAGCGGGTAGGCCGGGTCCAGCGGCACGTAGGCGCCACCGGCCTTGAGGATGGCCAGCAGGCCGACCACCATCTCCAGCGAGCGCGGCGCGGCCAGGCCTACCAGCACGTCCGGGCCGACGCCTCGGGCGATCAGCGCATGGGCGACCTGGTTGGCCCGGCGGTTCAGCTCGGCATAGCTCAACTGTTCGCCTTCGCAGACCAGCGCCGGCGCTTGCGGCGCGCGGGCCGCCTGGGCTTCGATCAGGCGATGCAGCGGCTGGCTCGGCGTGAAGGTGGCCGGGGCGGTATTCCAGGCAGCCAGGGTGGCGGCACGTTCCGCCGCGCTCAGCATCGGCAACTCGCTGACGCGCGTGCCGGGGGCGCTGACGATACCTTCGAGCAACGCCTGCCAGTGGCCCGCCAGGCGCTCGATGGTGGTGCAGTCGAACAGGTCGGTCGCGTAGGTCAGCGACGCCCACAACTGCCCCTGCTCTTCATGGGTATCGAGCATCAGGTCGAATTGCGCGGTCTGGCTCTCCCAGTTCAGCGATTCCACTCGCAGCCCCGGCAGCTCATGGGCCTGCCGGCCCTCGCCACGGTGCGCCTGGTGATTGAACAGCACCTGGAACAACGGGCTGTGGCTGAGGTTGCGCTCCGGCGCCAAGGCTTCGACCAGTTGCTCGAACGGCAGGTCCTGATGCTCCTGGGCCCCCAGCGCCGCCTCCTTGGTCTGTTGCAGCAATGTGGTGAACGGCGCCTGACCATCGACTTCGGCGCTGAGCACCTGGGTATTGACGAAGAAGCCGATCAGGCGCTCGGTCTCGGCGCGGTTGCGGTTGCCGATCGGCACGCCGACACGGATATCGCGCTGTCGGCTGTAGCGGTGCAACAGCGCCTGGAACGACGCCAGCAGGACCATGTACAGGGTCGCCCCTTGCTGCCGCGCCACCTCTTGCAAACCCTTGCCCAGCTCGGCCGACAGTTCGATATCCAGGCGTGCACCACGCCAGCTCTGCAGCGCTGGCCGCGGACGATCCAGCGGCAGTTCCAGCACCGGCTGCTCGCCGCCCAGGCGGGTGGTCCAGTAGGCCAATTGGCGCTCGCGCTCGCCAGCCTCCATCCATTGGCGCTGCCACAATGCATAGTCGGCGTACTGGATCGGCAGCGCCGGCAGGTCGGGCTGCTGGCCACGACTGAACGCGGCATAGCAGTCGATCAGCTCCTCGACCATCAACTGCATCGAGGCGCCGTCGGAAATGATGTGGTGCTGGGTCAATACCAGCACATGGTCTTCTTCGCTCACCTGCAGCAAACGTGCGCGCAGCAACGGCCCTTCGCCCAGGTCGAAGAGCTCGGCGATCTCCGCCGCCACTGCCTGTTCCAGTTGCCCGGCATCGGGCAGTACCTGCACCGGCAGTGGCAGCGCGAACGGCGCACGAACCTGCTGCAGCAACTGCCCGTCGACCTCGACGAACACGCTGCGCAGTACTTCGTGACGCTCGATCAGCGTCGCGAAGCTGCGCTGCAGCGCGGCCATGTCCAGGGTGCCGCGCAAGCGCAGCGCCGTGGGGATGTGATACGCCGCGCTGTGCGGCTCCAGGTTCCATAGGAACCACTGACGTTCCTGGGCATAGGACAGCCGAAGGGGCTCGTTGGCATCACGCCGGAAAATCGGCGCGATGCCATAAAGATTGACCCCCTTCTGACTCAGCAGAATCGCCAAGGCTTTGCGCTTCTCGGAAGAAAGCGCGCTTACCGATTCGATTAGTTGCTGCATGCCGTGTCCTCACTAGGAAATCAGTTTTTCAAGATCATCGGCAGTTAGACGATTGAGGTCCTCCAAGGATTTAGCCAAAACATCGTGCAGTGGCTCGAGGGCAGGCTGCAGGGCCTGCAAAGCCACGCAGAAGTCTGCCAGGTCGCGGGCCAGGAACAGCGTCTTGACCGGCACTTCATGGCCCAGCGCGTCGCGCAGGCGCAGCACGACCTGGGTGGCCAGCAACGAATGGCCGCCAAGCTCGAAGAAGTTGTCGCTCAAGCCTACTTGCTCCAGTTCCAGCACCTGGGCCCAGATGCCTGCCACCTGCTGTTCAAGTTCAGTGACTGGCGCCACATACGCCTGTTGCAGCAGGCTGGCATCCGCCGCCGGCAAGGCACGGCGGTCGAGCTTGCCGTTGGCGGTCAGCGGCATGCGCTCGAGCAGCAGCAGGTGCGCCGGCACCATGTACTCCGGCAGGTCCTCGCGCAGCGCGGCCTTGACCGCCTCACGCCAGACCGCCTGGTCGGCCACCGCTTGCCCGGCCACCAGGTAGCCGACCAGCTGGGTCCCGCTCGGCCCCTCCTGGGCCAGCACCACGGCCTCACGCACCTGGGGCAGCGCCTGCAGCCGCGCCTGGATCTCGCCCAGCTCGATGCGGAAGCCCC
>NZ_BCBD01000282.1:0-2485 GCF_001320345.1 Pseudomonas sp. NBRC 111127
TCACTTGTTCATCGATCAGAAAGCACGGCAGGCGCAGGCGTTGCCTGGCCCTGCCACGCAGGATGAAGACCGGGTGCACGTGGCCGGCCAGCACTGGCCGTTCCGGGTGAGCATGCGGTTCGTGCTGCAGGGCGAAGGGGCCCAACAGCCAGGGTTCATCCAGCACTGTGATGCCCAGTGTTTCGGGGGGATCGCCGGCGTTGTGATCGTGGTTGCCGCGTATCAGCACGATGTGCAGGCCAGGATGGCTGTCGCGCCATGCCTGCAGACGAGCCAGCGTGGCAGGTGCCCGCGCGCTGCGCGCGTGCAGGAAGTCGCCGAGTACGACCAGCTGTTCGCAGTCGTAGTGAGCGAGCAGGTCGTCCAGCCGCGACAGGGTTGCCTCGGTGGTGCCGCGCGGCACCGGTTGGTGCAATGCGCGATAACTGGCGGCCTTGCCGATATGCACGTCGGCCACCAGCAATGCACGCTGCGCCGGCCAGTAGATGGCCTTGTCCGGGAGCAGCCATAGCTCCTGGCCGTAATGTTCGATGGCCTGATACTGTTGAGTCATTCCTTGTTCGCCGCCTGTTCCAGTTCTGCCACCATTCGCGCAATACGGTCCGCCAGCTTCTCGGTGCTCAAGGTCTCGCGCATGCCCTCCACCAGCAAGGCGAACGCCAGCGGCCCCGGCCGCTTCAATGCCCGCAGGTCCAACTGCAAGCCGGCCATCTTCAACAGTTGGCGGTGCAGGCGATCAATTTCCAGTTCCTCGCTCAGCACCTCGTCACGGGCCTGGCCGAGCAGCAGGTTGCCTGCATCATGTTTGCGAAACACCTCGTAGAACAGGCCACTGGAGGCCTGAATCTGCCGCATGCTTTTCTGCGCCGCCGGATAGCCGCCAAACACCAGCCCGGCAATCTGGGCAATTTCCCTGAAACGGCGTAGCGCCATTTCACCCGCGTTGAGGCTGGCCAGCACATCCTCCAGCAGTTGCTCGGTGCCCAGCGCCTGCGGCAAGTGCGTCGCCCAGTCCACATGGCCAGGGCTGAGCAGCTCGAAGCCATAATCATTCACGGCAATCGATACCGACAGGGGTTGCTGGCGGCTCACCCGCCAGGCAATCAGGTTGGCCAGGCCCAGGTTGGCCATGCGCCCGGCGAAGGGGTACAGGAACAGATGCCAGCCCTGGCGCGATTTAAAGGTCTCCGCCAGCAGCGTAGCCGTGGTGGGTAGAGCCGACCATTTGGCTTGCAGTGCCAGCAGCGGGCGCACGGCGCGCATTTCCGGGCCGGTAAAACGTTCGTGGGCGGCAGCGTCGAGCTGTTCGACCAGCGCATCGGCCAGCTCGCTCGACAAGGGCATGCGCCCGCCATTCCAGCGTGCTATGGCAGCCTTGCGTGCGGTGCTGCGGCGTACGTAGGCGGTCATGTTTTCCACCCGCACCAGTTCCAGTACCCGCCCGGCGAATACCAGCGTATCGCCGGGCCGCAGGCGGGCGATGAAGGCCTCCTCGACACTGCCCAGCGTCTTGCCGCCGCCTCCCTTGCTCCAGTACTTGAGCTGCAGGCTGGCATCGCTGACGATGGTGCCGATGCCCATGCGATGGCGCCGCGCCAGGCGCTCGCTGGCCACTCGATAAACGCCTTCGGCATGGCGCTCGACGCGCTGGTAGTCGGGGTAGGCCGTCAGTGAAGTGCCGCCGTGGCAGACAAAGTCCAGGGCCCACTGCCACTGGCTGTCGCGCAAGCCGGCGAACGCCCAGGTGCTGCGCACTTCGGCCAGCAACTGGTCGGCGCGAAAGCCACTGCCCAAGGCCATGCTGACCAGGTGCTGCACCAGTACGTCCATGCACAGCCGGGGGGAGAAACGCGCCTCGATGTGCCCGGCTTCCAGTGCCTGGCGAGCGGCTGCTGCCTCGACCAGCTCCAGGCTGTGGGTAGGTACGAGGGTTATCCGGGAGCGCCGCCCGGGGGCATGGCCCGAGCGGCCGGCCCGTTGCATCAGGCGTGCGATGCCCTTGGCCGAGCCGATTTGCAGCACCCGCTCCACGGGCAGAAAGTCTACCCCCAGGTCCAGGCTGGAGGTGCAGATCACCGCCTTCAGGCTGCCCTGCTTGAGGCTGCGTTCGACCCAGTCGCGGGTTTCCCGGGCCAGTGAGGCATGGTGCAAGGCGATCAGGCCGGCCCAGTCGGGCCGGCTTTCCAGCAGGGCCTGGTACCAGAGCTCGGCTTGGGCCCGGGTATTGGTGAACACCAGGCAACTGGCGCTGGCGTCGACCTCGCGGCTGACCTGGTCGAGCATTTTCAGGCCCATGTGCCCGGCCCAGGGAAACCGTTCTATGGCCCCGGGCAGCAGGGTATCGACCTGCAGTGCTTTGTCTTGCCGGCCTTGCACCAGCAGGCCGCCCTCGGGCAGCAGCACGTCCCGTGCATGCTGCAGGTTGCCCAAGGTGGCAGACAAACCCCAGGTCGGCAGGCCTGGGTGCCAGCGGCGCAAGCGGGCC
>NZ_BCBD01000283.1:0-2481 GCF_001320345.1 Pseudomonas sp. NBRC 111127
TACCGAGCAGCGCTACCGCCAGCGCTACGTCGACCTGATGGTCAACGAAGAAACCCGCCACACCTTCCGTGTGCGCTCGCAGGTGATCTCGCACATTCGCAAGTTCCTCATCGAGCGTGACTTCCTCGAAGTCGAAACACCCATGCTGCAAACCATCCCGGGTGGTGCTGCGGCCAAGCCGTTCGAAACCCACCACAACGCCCTGGACATGGCCATGTTCCTGCGCATTGCGCCGGAGCTGTACCTCAAGCGGCTTGTCGTGGGTGGGTTCGAGAAAGTGTTCGAGATCAACCGCAACTTCCGTAACGAAGGTGTTTCGACCCGGCACAACCCGGAATTCACCATGCTCGAGTTCTACCAGGCCTACGCCGACTACCGTGACAACATGGACCTCACCGAGGAACTGTTCCGCGAGCTGGCGCAGCTGGTTCTGGGCAGCACCGACGTGCCGTACGGCGACAAGGTGTTCCACTTCGGCGAGCCGTTCGCCCGCCTGTCGGTGTTCGACTCGATCCTCAAGTACAACCCGGAGCTGACCGCTGCCGACCTGCAGGACGTCGACCGCGCCCGTGACATCGCCAAGAAGGCCGGTGCCAAGGTGCTGGGCCACGAAGGCCTGGGCAAGCTGCAGGTGATGATTTTCGAAGAGCTGGTCGAGCACAAGCTTGAGCAGCCCCACTTCATCACCGAGTACCCGTTCGAGGTGTCGCCGCTGGCCCGTCGCAACGACGACAACCCGGCCGTGACCGACCGTTTCGAGCTGTTCATCGGTGGCCGCGAAATCGCCAACGCCTACTCCGAGCTCAACGATGCCGAAGACCAGGCCGAGCGCTTCCTGGCCCAGGTAGCCGAGAAAGACGCCGGTGACGACGAAGCCATGCACTACGACGCCGACTTCGTTCGCGCGCTGGAGTACGGCATGCCGCCGACCGCGGGTGAAGGCATTGGTATCGACCGCCTGGTGATGCTGCTGACCAACTCGCCGTCGATCCGCGATGTGATCCTGTTCCCGCACATGCGCCCGCAGGCCTGAGTGAGCTGAACGAGCCGCCTTTTCAGGCGGCTTTTCTTTGCGAGCGGCAAGCCATAAGCGGCAAGCTACAAGAAACGGCAGTCCGCGTGCATTCCGCTTTTTCTGGTGGCTTGCCGCTTGTAGCTTGCCGCTTCTTCCGTGAGGTCCCCTATGACACCCGCCACCCCTCACCAGGGCGCCGCCGGCATCGCCACCGCCGTCGCCGAAAGCGTGCAATACCAAGGCCGCAAAGCTGCCCGCCAGGGCAGCGAACAGCGTCGCCAGCAGATTCTCGATGCCGCCATGCGCATCGTCGTGCGCGATGGCGTTCGCGGTGTGCGTCACCGGGCGGTGGCTGCCGAGGCCGGTGTGCCTTTGTCGGCCACCACCTACTATTTCAAGGACATCGAGGACCTGCTCACCGATACCTTCGCCCAGTACGTCGAACGCAGCGCCGCCTACATGGCCAAGCTGTGGGCCAACACCGAAGTTGTGCTGCGCCAGCTGCTGGCCCAAGGGGATGGCAGCCCGCAGGCGCGGGCACGGCTGGCTGACGAAGTGGCACGCATGACCGCCGACTACGTGCAGCGCCAACTGCTGAACCGACGCGACTTCCTGATGGCCGAACAGGCGTTCCGCCAAGAGGCGCTGCTGTGCCCGCGCCTGGCCGAACTGGTCTGTGCGCACGAGCAAATCCTGCTGCACGGCACCCGCCAATTGCTGCAGGTGGTCGGCTCGCGGCAGCCGGAACAGGACGCCCAAATGTTGACGGCGATTATCGAGCAGATGGAATATCAGGGCCTGCTCAAGGATGCCAGCGCGCAAGCCGATGGGCAGATGCTCGCTATGCTTACCCGATACCTGCAACTGGTGCTGGCATCGGCCTGAGCGAGACCGACTTTTCAAGGAGAGCCTGATGAAAGCCTGGCGTGTGGTGTTGTTGACTTTGTCATTCCTGCTGCTGGGCGGTTGTCTGGTGACCTTCCATGAGCCATTGCCCAGCAATCAGGCCGCGCCCAAGGCCTTGCTCGGCAATTGGAGCAGCAAGGACGCCTGGGGTGAGCCGTTGAAGCTCACCATCACCCGCAGCACTGGCAATGCCTACAAGGCGGTCGCCACGGCCAAAGGCAAGGCCCCGGAAGCCTACATGTTCACGGTGTCGCGCCACGGTAACCGCTGGTACCTGTCGGCCGGTGTGCCCAAGCGCCTGGGCGGCAATTTCCTGATTGGCGGCTTCGATATCGTCGATGGCAAGGAACTGGTGCTGTACAACCTGGATGTCGAGCAAGTGCAGCAGGCAGTGGACAAACAGGAACTGACCGGGCGCAGTACCGAGGTGCCGGAAGGCAACGGCGATGGTGTGTTGATCGATAGCCCGTCGGCGCGGGTGCTGGCGTACCTGGACGACCCGGCCAACTCGGACCTGTTCGTTGAAGTGGCCCGGTTCCAGCGGTCCGGCAAATGACCGT
>NZ_BCBD01000284.1:0-2314 GCF_001320345.1 Pseudomonas sp. NBRC 111127
CGTGCTCGGCAAGTTCCACCCCCATGGCGACTGGGCCTGCTATGAAGCCATGGTGCTGATGGCGCAGCCGTTCAGCTACCGCTACACACTGGTCGATGGCCAGGGCAACTGGGGTGCGCCGGACGATCCGAAGTCGTTCGCGGCCATGCGCTACACCGAGGCGCGGTTGTCCCGCTATGCCGAAGTGCTGCTCAGCGAAGTCGGCCAGGGCACCGTCGACTGGGTGCCCAACTTCGACGGCACCTTGCAGGAGCCCGCCGTGTTGCCGGCACGCCTGCCCAACATTCTGCTCAACGGCACCACCGGTATCGCCGTGGGCATGGCCACCGATGTGCCGCCGCACAACCTGCGTGAAGTGGCCAGCGCCTGCGTGCGCCTGCTCGACGAGCCCAAGGCCACCATCGAGCAGTTGTGCGAGCATATTCAAGGGCCGGACTACCCGACCGAGGCCGAAATCGTCACGCCGCGGGCCGAAATCCTCAAGATGTACGAAAGTGGCCGTGGCTCGATCCGCATGCGCGCCGTGTACCGCGTCGAGGACGGCGACATCGTTGTAACCGCGTTGCCCCACCAGGTCTCGGGGGCCAAGGTGCTGGAGCAGATCGCGGCGCAGATGCAGGCCAAGAAGCTGCCGATGGTGGCCGACCTGCGCGACGAGTCGGATCACGAGAACCCTTGCCGCATCGTCATCATCCCGCGGTCCAACCGTGTGGATGCCGACGAACTGATGCAGCACCTGTTCGCCACCACCGACCTGGAAAGCAGCTACCGGGTCAACGTCAACATCATCGGCCTCGACGGCCGGCCGCAGCTGAAGAACCTGCGCACGATCCTGGTGGAATGGCTGGAGTTTCGTACCCATACCGTTCGTCGCCGGCTGCAGCACCGCCTGGACAAGGTCGAGAAGCGCTTGCACCTGCTGGACGGTTTGCTCACGGCGTTCCTCAACCTGGATGAAGTGATCCACATCATCCGCACCGAGGACCACCCCAAACAGGCGCTGATCGCACGCTTCGGCCTGACCGAAATCCAGGCCGACTACATCCTCGAGACCCGCCTGCGGCAGTTGGCGCGTTTGGAAGAGATGAAGATCCGCGGCGAGCAGGACGAACTGCTGAAAGAGCAAGCCAAGTTGCAGGCGCTGCTGGGCAGCGAAGCCAAACTGCGCAAGCTGGTGCGCAGCGAGCTGATCAAGGATGCCGAAACCTATGGCGACGACCGCCGCTCGCCTATCGTCGAGCGCGCCGAAGCCAAGGCGCTGTCGGAAAACGAGCTGATGCCGACCGAGCCGGTGACCGTGGTGCTGTCGGAAAAAGGCTGGATACGCTGTGCCAAGGGCCACGACATCGACGCGACCGGCTTGTCGTACAAGGCAGGCGACGGCTTCAAGGCCGCTGCTGCTGGCCGCTCCAACCAGTTTGCCGTGCTGATCGACTCGACCGGGCGCAGCTACTCGCTGGCCGCCCACAGCCTGCCTTCGGCGCGTGGCCAGGGTGAGCCGCTGACGGGGCGCCTGACGCCTCCGCCTGGGGCCACCTTCGATTGCGTGCTGCTGCCAGAGGACGATGCGCTGTACGTGGTCGCTTCCGACGCCGGCTACGGCTTCGTGGTCAAGGGTGAAGACCTGCAGGCCAAGAACAAGGCCGGCAAGGGTTTGCTCAGCCTGCCCAACGGCGCCAAGGTCATGACGCCGCGGCCGGTGGCCAACCGTGAGCAGGACTGGCTGGCGGCGGTGACCACCGAAGGCCGCCTGCTGGTGTTCAAGGTCAGCGACTTGCCACAGCTGGGTAAAGGCAAGGGCAACAAGATCATTGGTGTACCCGGCGACCGGGTCGCCAGCCGCGAAGAGTTCGTCACCGACCTGGCCGTGATCGCCGACGGGGCGACCCTTGTATTGCAGGCCGGCAAGCGTACCCTGTCTCTGAAGCCCGACGACCTGGAACACTACAAGGGCGAGCGTGGCCGGCGTGGCAGCAAGCTGCCGCGTGGGTTCCAGCGCGTCGATAGCTTGCAGGTGGAAGTGCCGGCGTAACCGGTGGAAATGTCTGGAACGGCAATTACAGCGCCGTTCCGGGCAGAAACACTGGAGTCGGACGGTTATTTCGCGGATGATATGGCCCTTGCGGCGCCGGCGTGGTCGTGTGCCCGTTTGAATTTATATGTATCACTGCGGTGTGCCTGTAGGCAGCCGCCTGGATGGGATGATGAAATTTCTGCGCCTTCCACTTGCGCTGTTGATGACTGGCCTGCTGGGGCTGGGCGGGTGCACCATGCACCAGCCTGTCGCCTTGTACCAGCTCGACAGTGGTGATCC
>NZ_BCBD01000285.1:0-2309 GCF_001320345.1 Pseudomonas sp. NBRC 111127
CCAGTAACGGCCAGGCCATCCCGATGCCAACCAGCGCCGCGGCCCACCGGGACAATCCCGACTTCGCTGACATGGGCTGGGGCATGCTGGAGATCGACATTACGCCGTACCTGGGCAAGACCGAGAAGGTCAACGTTACCCTGCCGGGGTTCGTGATCCAGCAGATTGACCGATATGTGCGAGACCACAACGTGAAGAGTCGGTCGTCTTTCCTGGCTGACGCGGCCATGGAGAAACTGGGTCGCTGAAACGCAAAAGCCCCGGCTTAATGGCCAGGGCTTTGTGTCTCAATCCCGTTTATGCGCAGGGATCTGAGGATGGTGGGCAATTTCGCTCATTCGCTCACCATTGTCAAGAGACTCAATCAATTAGCTGCTCTCTCTCCAAGATCTCGGTTACATGGATGACAGCGCCCTCCTCCAGCTCCTCAAGGCATTTGTGAATACCCCGGCGCCATCGGGTGCGGGTTGAGTCTGGCCGCGCATCCACATCCCAGGTGTTCATGTCGTAAAACTCATCAGGCAAAACCGCAACGTCTGAGGAGCGCTTGCCCTGCTTGCCCTTCATCTTCGGGATGAACCACACGGTGGTGGCCTTGTAGATGAACAGGGCCGGTGCCGGCGAACTGATCCGGGGAATGCTGCGGGCGATCGCACTGACACGGTTGGCCTTGTGCGTCGAGAACTTGCCCACCAACACATCCCAGTGCTTAGGGCTGAGCTCTCGGTGCAGCAGGGCATGCAAGATGCAGTCATAGTCGAACTGATCGCGAGCCGACAGCAAGGCTCGAAACCCACCGGTTCGAGGACCAGAGTCGATCAACTTCTGCCAACTCTGCCGGGTCGCGTTGCTGGTGCTGTCCGCCGCCAGCACCCTGACGATCGCTGCCATTACACCCTGGTAAACCATCGGTTCGAAGTCAGCCAGCATTCGGCGCGGCAGCGCTGCAGTAACGTTGCTCATCGAGTGGCTCCTTGGGCCATGCGGGCCTCAGCAATTCGAACAAAGCCCAGGAACTGGTCAGCCGGCATTGCCTCCTTGATAACGTCGAGGATGACCCGATCCATGTGCTGCTGGGTGTGCGCCTTGGCCTCCTTGCGCAACTGGCCGCACCGGTACAGCAGCCGGGTGCGGTCATGGTTGATGTGCTTGAGGGCGGCCTTGGCCCGGTTGTACCAGCTACGGTCGTATGGGCGCCCCTGAACAGCGCCCTCCTGCGCCTGGCTCAGCGCCAGCTCCAGGCGGATTGCGTCACTCACCAGCTGTTCGTGCAGGGCCTCGCAGGCTTCAAGGGTTTCGGGCAACTCACGGGGCCCCGTCAGGCGTGGGTGCGCTTCAGAGAGTTTCGGGGCTTTGCCAGTGGCAACAGGCTGCTCGGCGCCAGCACGCTTGGTTACGGTTACCGAGAGGACCGGAGTTGCAGGTTTGCCAGCGCCAGCGCGTGGCCACAGATCAGAAAGTTTCATGGCGTTTGCTCCCCTTACGGTGCTTGGAGAAATTCAGTACGCGGGCCATCTCGACCTCCTCATCAGGAGGCAGGCGGTTACCGGCGAAGTTGACGAATCGGGCGTACTGCCCTTGGCGCTGGACAAGACACGAGCCCTGCGGGGCCTGGCGCCCCTTGTCGAGGATCAGCTCGGTAACGCCCTGCTCGCCCGCTTCCGACTCTGGGTCGTGGTGGACCAGGATCACCGCATCGGCGTCCTGCTCTATCTGGCCGGAGTCGCGCAGGTCGCTCGCCTGGGGTTTCTTGCCTGGGCGACTCGCTGGGTTCCGGTTGAGCTGCGCCAGCACCAGCACCGGCACGCTCAACTCCTTGGCCAGGTTCTTCAGGGCAATCGAAATCTTGGCCACGGCATCGGTGCGGCTCTGGTTCTTGCCCTCCGCGCCCACCAGGCCCAAGTAGTCGATCATCAGGATGTCGAGGCCCTTTTCGCGCTGGAGCCTGCGAGCATCCGAACGGATGGCGCTCATGGTCATGCCCGGGGTGTCGTTCAGGTACAGCTGGGCGGCCTCGATCTTGCTCCCTGCTGTACCGATGCGCTGCCACTCGTCCTCGTCCAGGCTCTTGACCTCTTCCATGCGGCGCAGGTCTACGCCACCTTGCGAGGCGATGGTGCGGATGGTGAGTTCTTTCTCGTCCATCTCCAGGCTGAAGATCAGGCCCACCCCGGCGCCGCGGATGGCGATGTGGTTGACGATCTGGAGGCCCAGCATGGTCTTGCCGCTCCCTGGGCGTCCGGCGATGACCACCATGCTCTTGGGGCGCAGGAAGCCGATCAGCTTATCCAGGTCAGCCAAGCCGGTGG
>NZ_BCBD01000286.1:0-2309 GCF_001320345.1 Pseudomonas sp. NBRC 111127
TGAATGAGCGCTTGGGCTGCCGGTGTTTTTCTGCATCGCGGCACTACCGGCCTATCCGCGTCCAGTTACCCCTTAGGGCCACACTGGCAGTGGGTCCCAGCTCACCCGTCGGGCAATAAAAAACCCGGCGCAGTGGCCGGGTTCATTTGGGTGTTTGCCGAAGGCAAAATTATCAGGATGGCGAAATCATGCCATCAGCCGCACGGGAACGCAATAGGGCCTCAAGCGGCCCTGCGCATTTCGTAGATTGCCGCCGCCACCGGGCTCAGTGCATCCCTGTCCAGGTCCTCGCAGCACTCGAACGCAACGCGGACCAAATCACCCCAATCGCGCTCCCAGTTGCGTGAATCCAGCGCTACCCCATAGTGGGCATCCATCCATGCGCGGAACCCCTCAGGAGACACCAGCGGGTCCTCATTGGCCGACTGGCCACCCTGGTGCATGTACCGGTACCGGGCCATTACCCCCTTCACCACGTACTCGAGCTTTTCGCGCTTGGCGGCGGTCATGCGCGCAGAGCGCTGCATCACCATGATGAAAACCGACTCTTCAGCCGTCTCCTTGGCGTCGACGTCGAGCCGCGGGGAGTACATGAAGTTGCCGAAGGCCTTCACGTGCGCAGTGAGCTTGCCGATCGCCGACTGCACTTGCCCGGCGATGACCTGGTGGGCGGCATGGCCGGCGTGGCGCTGCCGCTCCGTGGTTTGCACCATGGCCCCCAGCAGTCCGAGCTGCTCGATGAATGAACCCTGGCTGTCCCAGGCGACGTGGTAGCAGTCGTGCCAGGCCTGACGCGCGCTGTTCAGTTGCATGGGCCGTTCTCCTTCTTGCGGCGTGTCTCGATGCTTTTGGCGCGCAATACGCACCAGGTGGAAGCGATGGTCATGACCACCAGCAGCGCGCCGGCGGTATCTGCGATAGTCCAGGTCATGCAGCCGCCCTCCTCAGGTCTTTGAGCTTCTGCCTGTACAGGGCCTTGATGGCCTGCAGGTCTTCGATGGTCAGGCGCTGGGGCTTATGAGGCCCTTCGAGCCATTCAACCTGGTCGGCGCCGATGCGCTTCACCAGTCGGATGCGGTACTCGACCGCGTTACCCGACAGGTTCCGGTTGCACTTCACGCACTGGCGGTGGACGTTGAGAGGCTCGAACCGCAGCTCCGGGCAGGCGCCCACCGACCGGTAATGGCCAGCGTCCCAGCGGCTCCCAGTGATCAGGTCATGGTCGCTCGGCAGCGAGTCGCAGCTTATGCACGGGAGCCCAGCGTCACGCTCACGGATGTAGGCGTTGAACGCGGTCTGCGCCTCGGCCATGTGCTCGCGGCGGGTCTTCAGCTTCTCCCGGCGCTCCTGCAAGTCCTGACGGGCCTGCTTGGTGATGGCCTTGGCCGCGATCTTCTGCAGCTTCGGGTCTTTGGCCATGGCCTTGGCACAGGCGATGCTGCACACCTTCTGCGTGGTCATGGTCGGCTTGAAGGGCTTGCCGCAGCCCGGTGCTTTGCACTTCTTCGGCTTGATCTCGGCTACGCGCATGGCTCGGCCTCCTTGGCTTTCTGCTGCTCGGGTTCGAAGTCGCCGCGCAGGGGCATGAGCTGGGCCGGACGGCACCAGTTCGAGTTGACTGGGAACGCCTGGCCGCCACCAGCAAAGCGCCCCATCATTCCTTCACCACGGACGCAGATGGGGTACGGGTCAACGGCTGGGCATTCCACCTCAACCACTTCCACGACCATCCCGATGTTCTGCTCACATCCAGCGCTGGCCGATATCACAAGAGCCAGGTCGCCCGGCCTGAATTGATGGCTCATGCCGCCTCCTCACTCAGCAGGTCACTGAACACCACACCCTGCGGCGCGAACTCGGCCACTATGCGGTCGGTGTACTGGCAGCCCTGGGCCCGGTCGAACAGCCGAGTCACCGGGAAACCATCCGGCCCGAACATCGCGCAAGGCCCCATCAGGCGCAGCTTTACCTCATACGGCAGATGTATGAACGACTCGGCCCAGCCAGTGCGGAACTCGTCGCAGCCGGCGCGCATGATCGGCACGCCGAAGTGCAGCTTGCAGTACCGACGCACGTCCTCGATGCCACCCATTTCGGTGCTCTTGGCGATCCGGTCGTACATTGCGAACCACAGGGCGTTTTGATCCAGGGTGCGGTCCTTGCCCGGGCGCATGCTGACAACGACGAACTTCTTGTCGCGGAACATCCGAGTGAGCATGGTCACGGCCTCGGATAGCTTGGCCTGGCTGTTGACGCTGATCTTCTGGGTCATGGCTTCACCTCGACCTTCAGACCCTGGGCCTCGATGG
>NZ_BCBD01000287.1:0-2252 GCF_001320345.1 Pseudomonas sp. NBRC 111127
CGCTCCACGCCACTCGGCGCAAAGCCACGTTCGCGGAACCAGTGCGCCGTGCGCGTGGTAAGCACGAACAGGGTACTCAAGCCCATTTGCCGCGCACGGCTCTCGATGCGCTCCAGCAATTCGTCGCCCCGTCCACCATGGCGGTACTCCGGGTTGACCGCCAGGCACGCCAGCTCGCCGGCCTCGGAATCGGCAATCGGGTACAGCGCCGCACAGGCGATGATCATGCCTTCGCGCTCGACCACACTGAATTGCTCGATCTCACGCTCCAGCACCTCGCGCGAGCGACGCACCAGGATGCCCTGCTCTTCCAGCGGGCTGATCAGGTCGAGCAAGCCACCGACGTCTTCGATGGTCGCCTCGCGCACCACCTCGAACTGCTCCTGCGATACCAGCGTGCCGCCCCCGCCGCGGGTGAACAGCTCAGTCAGCAGGGCGCCGTCTTCGGCATAACTGACGATGTGGCTACGCGCGACGCCGCCCTTGCAGGCTTCAGCCGCAGCATCCAGCAACTCGCCCTGGTAATCGCTGCCCAGGCGCTGCAGGTGCGGGGCCACCTGTTGTGGGCGCAGCTCGCGTATCAGCTTGCCGTCTGCGTCCAGCAAACCTGGCTCGGCGCCGAACAGCAGCAGCTTGTCGGCACCCAGGTCGATGGCCGCGCGGGTAGCGACGTCCTCGCAGGCCAGGTTGAAGATCTCCCCGGTGGGTGAGTAACCCAAAGGCGACAACAGCACGATGGAGCGCTCGTCGAGCAGGCGGCTGATGCCCTTGCGGTCGACCCGGCGCACTTCGCCGGTGTGGTGGTAGTCCACCCCTTCGAGCACACCGATCGGCCGTGCGGTGACCAAGTTGCCGGACGCCACGCGCAGGCGCGAGCCCTGCATCGGCGAGGCCGCGATGTCCATCGACAGGCGCGCCTCGATGGCCAGGCGCAGGGCGCCGACGGCGTCGATCACGCAGTCCAGGGTGGCGGCATCGGTGATGCGCAGGCCGCGGTGGTAATGCGGCGTCAGGCCGCGCTCAGCCAGACGGCTTTCGATCTGCGGGCGCGAGCCGTGCACCAGTACCAGGCGCACGCCAAGGCTGTGCAGCAGCACCAGGTCGTGGACGATATTGCCGAAGTTGGGGTGCTCTACCCCATCGCCAGGCAGCATGACCACGAAGGTGCAGTCGCGATGGGCATTGATGTACGGGGAGGCATGACGCAGCCAGTTGACGTAATCGGGCATGACAGGGCCTGTGAATAAGTGGACGGAGAACGGCGATACACGGGGCGTTCAGGATCATCGTCGGAACAGGCTTGCGGTCACGCGCGGTCTCCTCTAGGCAGGAACGAATCAGTACGATTGACGTTTAGTGCAGGCAATAGTGCCGGATCAGGTCACGCAATAGACGCACGGTAGGCTCGATTCGTGACATTTCAAGGTATTCGCCGGGCTGGTGGGCACAGGCGATGTCGCCGGGGCCCAACACGATAGTCTGGCAACCCAGCTGCTGAAGATAAGGTGCTTCGGTGCCGAACGCCACCGCTTCGGCGCGATGGCCGGTCAGGCGTTCGGCTACCTGCACCAGCTCGGCGTCGGCCGCCTGCTCGAACGGCGGCACCTCCGGGAACAGCGGTGCGTAGTCGATACGGACCTCGTGGCGCTCGGCCAGCGGCTGCAGTTTCTCGCGGATGGCCGCCCGCAACTGCTCGGCATCCATGCCCGGCAAAGGCCTAAGGTCGAACTCCAGTGCGCATTGGCCGCAGATACGGTTTGGGTTGTCGCCGCCGTGGATGCAGCCAAAGTTCATGGTCGGGGTGGGCACGCTGAACTGTGGGTTGCGGTAGGTTTGCTGCCATTGCTGGCGCAGGCCCATCAGCTCGCCCATGACCGCGTGCATGGCCTCCATGGCGCTGTGGCCCAGGCTTGGGTCCGAGGAATGGCCGCTGCGCCCCAGGATATCGATGCGCTCCATGAGGATGCCCTTGTGCATGCGGATCGGCCGCAGCCCGGTCGGTTCGCCGATCACTGCCGCTCGCCCCAACGGCTGGCCAGCCTCGGCCAGGGCGCGGGCACCAGACATGGAGCTTTCTTCGTCACAGGTGGCGAGGATCAGCAAAGGCTGCTTGAAATCGTGCTCCAGCAGCGGAATGACGGCTTCGATGACCAGGGCGAAGAACCCTTTCATGTCGCAGCTACCCAGGCCAACCCAGCGCCCGTCGGTTTCTGTCAGCTTCAGCGGGTCACTGCGCCACAGTTGTTCGTCGT
>NZ_BCBD01000288.1:0-2227 GCF_001320345.1 Pseudomonas sp. NBRC 111127
CGGTTTCCCAGACCACGCTGAACTGCCCGTCATCCTGGATCTCGCCGATCATCACCGGCTTGTGCAAGTGGTGGTTGGTCTTGTCCATGGTCAGGGTGAAGCCTGACGGTGCCTTGAAGGTTTGGCCGGCCAGGGCCTCGCGGACCTTGTCCACGTCGGTGGACTTGGCTTTCTCGACCGCCTGGGCCCACATGTGGATGCCCACGTAGGTGGCCTCCATCGGGTCGTTGGTTACCGCCTTGTCGGCACCTGGCAGGCCTTTGGCCTTGGCGTAGGCTTTCCAGTCGGCGACGAACTTCTGGTTGACCGGGTTATCCACCGACTCGAAGTAGTTCCACGCCGCCAGATGGCCCACCAGCGGCTTGGTATCGATACCGCGGAGCTCTTCTTCGCCCACCGAGAACGCCACCACCGGCACGTCGGTGGCTTTCAGGCCCTGGTTGGCCAGTTCTTTGTAGAACGGCACGTTGGAGTCGCCGTTGACCGTGGAGATGACCGCCGTCTTGCCGCCTGCGGAGAACTTCTTGATGTTGGCGACGATGGTCTGGTAGTCGGCGTGGCCGAACGGCGTGTACACCTCTTCGATGTCCTTGTCGGCCACGCCCTTGCTGTGCAGGAAGGCCCGCAGGATCTTGTTGGTGGTGCGAGGGTAGACGTAGTCGGTGCCCAGCAGGAAGAAGCGCTTGGCGCTGCCGCCGTCTTCGCTCATCAGGTATTGCACCGCAGGGATGGCTTGCTGGTTGGGGGCGGCGCCGGTGTAGAACACGTTTGGCGACATCTCTTCACCCTCGTACTGCACGGGGTAGAACAGCAGGCCGTTGAGTTCCTCGAACACGGGCAGCACCGACTTGCGCGACACCGAGGTCCAGCAGCCGAACACCACCGCGACCTTGTCCTGGGTCAGCAGCTGGCGGCTCTTCTCGGCGAACAGCGGCCAGTTGGAGGCCGGGTCGACCACCACCGGTTCGAGCATCTTGCCGTTGACCCCGCCTTTGGCGTTGATTTCCTCGATGGTCATCAGCGCCATGTCCTTGAGCGACGTCTCGGAAATGGCCATGGTCCCCGACAGCGAATGCAGGATGCCGACCTTGATGGTCTCGGCGGCCTGGATACTCCAGCTCAGGCCCATTGCCGCAATCGATGCGCTGAGGGTAAAGGCCTTGATCAGACTGCGACGCTTCATGTGCTCTCTCCGCTGGTTTTTATGTGTTGGGCAAGCGGGAGGAGCGTTGCAAGGGGTGTGCCTAACGGCGAAACGGGCGGGATAGAGCCGTGGTGCGAGGTGTTGGGGCGTTTGCGCGGGCCAGCATGGTGCTTGTGGGGTTTGCGTGCACAGGATTGGGGCCGCAAAGCAGCCCCCAAGGCCATTAACCGTTGCGCACTGTGGAACGCGGCTGACGGCGGCTGCGCACGCCCTGGTAAGTGGATGCCAGCAACAGGAACCAGATCGGCGTTACCACCAGCGCCGAGCGGGTGTCGGCCTCCAGGCTCAGCAACACCAGGATGAAGGCAAAGAACACCAGGCACACGTAGCACATGAAGCGCCCGCCCGGCATCTTGTACTTCGACGCCTGGTGCAGCGCCGCCCGTTGCTTGCGGTACTTCAGGTACGACAGCAGGATCAGCGTCCAGACGAACATGAACAGCACCGCCGATACCGTGGTCACCAGGGTGAATGCCTCGACCACGTTCGGCACCAGGTAAATCAGCACCGCCCCCAGCAGCAGGCAGGTGCAGGAGAAGTACAGGCCGTTGGCAGGCACCGAGCGGCTGGACAGTTTCTCGAATGCCCTGGGCGCATCACCTTCCTGCGACAGGCCGTACAGCATGCGGCTGGTGGAGAACACGCCGCTGTTGGCCGACGAAGCGGCCGACGTCAGCACCACGAAATTGATGATGCTCGCCGCGGCCGGCAGGCCGGCCAGCACGAACAGCTCGACGAACGGGCTCTTGCCCGGTACCACGTCGCGCCATGGGGTCACCGCCATGATCGCGATCAGTGCCAGCACATAGAACACGATGATGCGTACCGGGATCGAGTTGATCGCCCGCGGCAGGGTGCGCTCGGGGTTTTTCGCTTCGGCAGCGGTGGTGCCGACCAGCTCGATGCCGACGAAGGCGAACACGGCGATCTGGAAGCCGGCGAAGAAGCCCATCACCCCGTTGGGGAACATGCCGCCGTCATTCCACAGGTTGGCCAGCTGCGCCGTGCGCCCGCTGGGCGAGG
>NZ_BCBD01000289.1:0-2221 GCF_001320345.1 Pseudomonas sp. NBRC 111127
TTGGAAGAATTTGTTCACTACGTGAAAGGCGAGATCACCAAGGTAGTCGGCAAATAATGTCTAACAATTCGTTCAAGCCGACGCCGCTTCGCGGCGCGGCTTAACTCAAGCGTTAGATGCACTAAGCACATAATTGCTCACAGCCAAACTATCAGGTCAAGTCTGCTTTTATTATTTTTAAGCGTGCATAATAAGCCCTACACAAATTGGGAGATATATCATGAAAGGCTGGCTTTTTCTTGTTATCGCAATAGTTGGCGAAGTAATCGCAACATCCGCATTAAAATCTAGCGAGGGCTTTACTAAGCTTGCCCCTTCCGCCGTTGTCATAATCGGTTATGGCATCGCATTTTATTTTCTTTCTCTGGTTCTGAAATCCATCCCTGTCGGTGTTGCTTATGCAGTCTGGTCGGGACTCGGCGTCGTCATAATTACAGCCATTGCCTGGTTGCTTCATGGGCAAAAGCTTGATGCGTGGGGCTTTGTAGGTATGGGGCTCATAATTGCTGCCTTTTTGCTCGCCCGATCCCCATCGTGGAAGTCGCTGCGGAGGCCGACGCCATGGTGACGGTGTTCGGCATTCTGAATCTCACCGAGGACTCCTTCTTCGATGAGAGCCGGCGGCTAGACCCCGCCGGCGCTGTCACCGCGGCGATCGAAATGCTGCGAGTCGGATCAGACGTCGTGGATGTCGGACCGGCCGCCAGCCATCCGGACGCGAGGCCTGTATCGCCGGCCGATGAGATCAGACGTATTGCGCCGCTCTTAGACGCCCTGTCCGATCAGATGCACCGTGTTTCAATCGACAGCTTCCAACCGGAAACCCAGCGCTATGCGCTCAAGCGCGGCGTGGGCTACCTGAACGATATCCAAGGATTTCCTGACCCTGCGCTCTATCCCGATATTGCTGAGGCGGACTGCAGGCTGGTGGTTATGCACTCAGCGCAGCGGGATGGCATCGCCACCCGCACCGGTCACCTTCGACCCGAAGACGCGCTCGACGAGATTGTGCGGTTCTTCGAGGCGCGGGTTTCCGCCTTGCGACGGAGCGGGGTCGCTGCCGACCGGCTCATCCTCGATCCGGGGATGGGATTTTTCTTGAGCCCCGCACCGGAAACATCGCTGCACGTGCTGTCGAACCTTCAAAAGCTGAAGTCGGCGTTGGGGCTTCCGCTATTGGTCTCGGTGTCGCGGAAATCCTTCTTGGGCGCCACCGTTGGCCTTCCTGTAAAGGATCTGGGTCCAGCGAGCCTTGCGGCGGAACTTCACGCGATCGGCAATGGCGCTGACTACGTCCGCACCCACGCGCCTGGAGATCTGCGAAGCGCAATCACCTTCTCGGAAACCCTCGCGAAATTTCGCAGTCGCGACGCCAGAGACCGAGGGTTAGATCATGCCTAGCATTCACCTTCCGGCCGCCCGCTAGCGGACCCTGGTCAGGTTCCGCGAAGGTGGGCGCAGACATGCTGGGCTCGTCAGGATCAAACTGCACTATGAGGCGGCGGTTCATACCGCGCCAGGGGAGCGAATGGACAGCGAGGAGCCTCCGAACGTTCGGGTCGCCTGCTCGGGTGATATCGACGAGGTTGTGCGGCTGATGCACGACGCTGCGGCGTGGATGTCCGCCAAGGGAACGCCCGCCTGGGACGTCGCGCGGATCGACCGGACATTCGCGGAGACCTTCGTCCTGAGATCCGAGCTCCTAGTCGCGAGTTGCAGCGACGGCATCGTCGGCTGTTGCACCTTGTCGGCCGAGGATCCCGAGTTCTGGCCCGACGCCCTCAAGGGGGAGGCCGCATATCTGCACAAGCTCGCGGTGCGACGGACACATGCGGGCCGGGGTGTCAGCTCCGCGCTGATCGAGGCTTGCCGCCATGCCGCGCGAACGCAGGGGTGCGCCAAGCTGCGGCTCGACTGCCACCCGAACCTGCGTGGCCTATACGAGCGGCTCGGATTCACCCACGTCGACACTTTCAATCCCGGCTGGGATCCAACCTTCATCGCAGAACGCCTAGAACTCGAAATCTAACGTCCGTTCGGGCATCGAGGTCCATGTCGGGGTGGGACGGGCCCGTGGCTTCAAGATCACTTGCAGTCCGACCGCGATGTCTTGGTTGCGCGAGAGGTTGTCGATATCCTCCACTTCCATCATCAACCCTGGATAATGCCGCCGCCGTCATCGCCGCCGACGCCCGTGCCGGGCTTTTCGGGCCTGTCAGGC
>NZ_BCBD01000290.1:0-2082 GCF_001320345.1 Pseudomonas sp. NBRC 111127
TGTGCATGCGATAGGGTCATGTTTGTCGGTGCTGTATGTTATCCCTGTCGTTCTCCAAGTTTAATGCACATGTTTAGATTCGGCGCGTTTGATTACCATTGAAATTTTCAGCATTTTTCTCTATCGCAATGATGGCTAATTGATGCTATCTGTCGCAATCCGTGACTTCTTTCGAGGTTGACAGAGTGGAGCGTCTCGTAGTTTCCTGCACGCTTTCACGTCTTGCCCAGGCGAGAATGTGATGGAGTTGGCATTTTCTCCGTTTTGCAATGAACTTTTATGGCGGGCCTTTGTCGCAGCGGAGGGACTGGCTGTTCGCCACCTCATTGACGCAAATGCCCGGGGCGAGTGCGGTTGCTGGCCTTTACAACAGGGAGTATCAAAGGCATGGAGCTCTATCCACTACCATCCCCTTCGCTTTGCTTGAACTTGACCGGTGGTTCAGGGTCTTGTGTCCCATCGCGGGCAGGGGGCCGAGTATGAGTCAGGGCATCTACCCTTGTACCGCTGCTGACCCCATGGGGCGGGGGCCGCAAGATGGCTTGCTTGGAAGTGGTGAGCTGCCTTGGCCCAGCACAGTTGCCGCAAGGTCTTTCCCTTCTACGATGAACATCGGCGGCAGATATACCGCTAACGATCTGGACGCCGCAGAGTTCTTGATTGCCGAACTGACTGCAGAACAGAGCGAGCTGAGCGTCGAAGAAGCAGAAAATTATGCGCTTGAACTTGTTGAACTAATGAACAAGATTGCCAAGGCTGGTCGTGTGAGTGCAGACAAGCTTTTGGCATTGAAGGGGAAGGCTGAATCTATTCCGGTCGTTGGCCCGGTTTTATTCTCTACGGCCAACTTGCCTGGTACGCTGGCCGGTGTAGGAGGGGCCATTCACGCTGGATCAATGGGCACGAAAGTAGAAAACCTTCTGGATCTTACACCCGCCTTAAAAAAACAGTTGAAAAAATGGGCTGCTTCACGCGGCAAAGCCGGCAGTGTGTCGCCTGGGCGTGCGTTCCGGGGTCGAATAAAGCTGGTCAGGGTGGGCGGGAATTTGTTTTTTGAGATTCCTGCGAACGCCAGGGCTAATATTTATAGGGTCAATGGCAAGCTCGTGAATGACTCTATAAGACTTGCCGCCTACGACACCGCAAGGGAACTGCGAAAAGTTGCGCATGTTGATAATGGTGGCTATGGAAGCAAAGGTGCAGGGAAATTCATTTCAAGTGGCAAGGTGGGGGCCGCGTTAGCGTTTGGCCCGCAATTAGCCATGGATATCAGTAGCTCCTCCAGCATCGATGAGTTTTTGCGCAAGTCCGCGTACAGTCAGCCGGCTAATGCAGCTGCTTACGCCAGCGGAGTGATCATTGGCATGATCGGCGGGCCAGCTATCGTTGTGATTGTTGCCTCGCTTGTGGTCGGTGCAGCTATTCAATTCACGCTGAGTGATGATGCGACGGGCTGGGGCACTGATCTGGGCGATTACCTGACTGGAAAAGATTGAGTTAAATGTTTACGACCGAGCGATTCTTTGCGCGTATCTGGGCCTTCTGGTTTTTGATGTTGATGATTTCAGTATTAACCCTGGGGGTGGCTCCGAAGGTCGTCTTTGTGCCCATGGCCGTCGTGTCATTACTGACTTTTTGCTGGTGCGTGAAATGCGCCTATCGCTCTGAAAGGTTTGCTGATTTTGCATCGTTGCGTCTCTGCTTCAGCTTGTCTGCTATGCCGCTGTTCGCCTTTATTTTATCAATGGCGATCACCTACAAGCAGGCGAAGATGGAAGTCATGACGGCGCTGGCGATTAGTATGATTCCGCTCGTGCTTACGGCAGTGGCTTTCGCGCTGGCTTATGGACGTAGAACCAAAGTTAGTTCATTCATGTTGCGCGGCGATCGTGTTGAAGTATCCGAACCCGGTCAGGCCAATTCCTGGATTGTGGGCGGCCTGGGGGCGGGGCTGAGTAGCCTGCTGTATCCGATGATAAAAACTTATAACAATTCAATGGCCGTAGTGCTGTGCGTGATGCTATTCATTTCGCTCTATTTGGTTTTCTATCACCGTAACAATATCGCTTCGTTGAGGGCGTT
>NZ_BCBD01000291.1:0-2071 GCF_001320345.1 Pseudomonas sp. NBRC 111127
ACACCCGATCAGAAGTCCAGGTTAGAAACCGACAGGGCATTGCTCTCGATGAAGTCACGGCGTGGTTCGACCGCATCACCCATCAGGGTGTTGAAGATCTGGTCGGCAGCGATTGCATCTTCGATGGTGACCTTGAGCATCCGGCGCACGGTTGGGTCCATGGTGGTTTCCCACAGCTGCTCAGGGTTCATCTCACCCAACCCTTTGTATCGCTGGATAGTATGCCGCTTGGTGCTTTCGTTCATCAGCCAGTCCAGCGCTTCCTTGAACTCGCTGACCGCCTTGCGGCGCTCGCCGCGCTGCACATAAGCACCTTCGCCCAGCAGGGTAGAAAGGTTGGCCCCCAGCTTCACGACCGTACGGTAGTCGTTACTGCCAAAGAAGTCGCGGTTGAACGTGACGTAGCTGGCCAGGCCGTGGGAGGTCACTTCCACTTCCGGCAGCCACACATTGCGCTCTTTGTCTTCGCGCAGGCTGGCCTGATAAGCAAGGCCGGACTTCTGACTGTTGCTCAGGCGCGCCTGGAACTTCACCAGCCAGGCTTGCATCGCAGCATGATCGCCCAGTTGCTCGACGGTCACTTCCGGCAGATAGATGAAATGCTCAGTGATGTCTTCTGGGTACAAGCGCGACAGACGCTTGAGCGTTTTCATCACGCCGCGGAATTCGTTGACTAGGTTTTCCAGTTGTACACCGGCAACCGCTGGCGCCGACTCGTCCAAGTGCAGGCTGGCATCTTCCAGGGCCGACTGGGTCATGTACTCTTCCATGGCCTCGTCGTCTTTGATGTACTGCTCCTGCTTACCTCGCTTGACCTTGTACAGCGGCGGCTGAGCAATGTAGATGTAGCCGCGCTCGACAAGCTCCGGCAACTGGCGGAAGAAGAAGGTCAGCAACAAGGTACGGATGTGCGAACCGTCAACGTCAGCATCGGTCATGATGATGATGTTGTGATAACGCAATTTATCGATGTTGTACTCTTCGCGGCCAATGCCACACCCCAGCGCCGTAATCAACGTGCCCACATCCTGGGACGAGATCATCTTGTCGAAGCGCGCCTTCTCGACGTTGAGGATCTTACCCTTCAGCGGCAGGATCGCCTGGGTACGGCGGTTACGGCCCTGTTTGGCGGAGCCACCTGCAGAGTCACCCTCCACCAGGTACAGTTCAGAAAGGGCAGGGTCCTTTTCCTGGCAGTCCGCCAATTTGCCCGGCAAGCCGGCAATGTCCAACGCGCCCTTGCGACGGGTCATTTCACGGGCTTTACGGGCCGCTTCCCGAGCACGCGCAGCGTCGATCATCTTGCCAACGACGGCCTTGGCCTCGTTAGGGTTCTCCAGCAGGAAGTCGGCAAAGTACTTGTTCATTTCCTGCTCAACGGCGGTTTTCACCTCCGAGGAAACCAACTTGTCTTTGGTTTGCGAGCTGAACTTAGGGTCCGGGACCTTGACCGAAATGATCGCGGTCAGGCCTTCACGGGCATCGTCACCAGTGGTGGCTACCTTGTTCTTCTTTGCCAGACCTTCCTGCTCGATGTAGTTGTTAAGGCTACGGGTCAGCGAGGAACGGAAGCCCACCAGGTGGGTACCACCATCACGCTGCGGAATGTTGTTGGTGAAGCACAGCAGGTTTTCGTTGAAGCTGTCATTCCATTGCAGGGCAACTTCAACGCCGACGCCATCCTCGCGCTGCACATTGAAGTGGAACACCTGGTTGTTGACCGGCGTCTTGTTGGTGTTCAGGTACTCAACGAACGCTCGCAGGCCACCTTCGTACTTGAAGAACTCTTCCTTACCACTGCGTTCATCCTTCAGCAGAATGCCGACGCCCGAGTTGAGGAACGACAGTTCGCGAATCCGCTTGGCCAGGATGTCCCAGCTGAAATGGATGTTCTTGAATGTTTCAGCCGAAGGCTTGAAATGGATATGGGTGCCCGTGGTTTCGCTGTCACCCACAACCGCCATCGGCGCTTGTGGAACACCGTGAACGTAGGTCTGTTCCCAGATCTTGCCGCTGCGGCGAACGGTCAATACCAGCTTCTCGGAGAGGGCGTTTACGACCGAAACCCCAA
>NZ_BCBD01000292.1:0-2058 GCF_001320345.1 Pseudomonas sp. NBRC 111127
CGGGCCGACCGGTACCAGTTGCGCCCCGCCTTCCACCAGGCGCAGGAAGTGGCGGTTGCACGGGTAGCCCGGGTCAGCCAGCAGCCAGTGCTTGCCGGGGTCGACCAGCAGGCTGCTGGCCAGTAACAGGGCGCCCGAACCGCCCGGGGTAATGAGAATGCGCTGCGGGTCAATGCTCAGGCCATAACGCTGTGCATAGAACCCGGCTATCGCTTCGCGCAGCGCCGGCAGGCCGCGTGCGGCGGTATAGCGGGTGTGGCCGGCGGCCAGCGCGGCCTGGCCCGCAGCCACAATCGGTGCTGCGGTGGTGAAGTCCGGCTCGCCGATTTCCAGGTGGATCACGTCGTGGCCGGCCGCCTGCAGCTCGTTGGCCCG
This sequence comes from Pseudomonas sp. NBRC 111127, assembly GCF_001320345.1. NCBI lineage: Bacteria > Pseudomonadati > Pseudomonadota > Gammaproteobacteria > Pseudomonadales > Pseudomonadaceae > Pseudomonas > Pseudomonas sp. NBRC 111127. The sequence continues at coordinate 376 of NZ_BCBD01000292.1, forward strand.
CGCCAGCAGTGCCATGACATGGAAAGGTTCGATGGCGCGGCTGCGCGCGCTGTAGGGGTGGGCCATGACCTTCTCTCAATAGCGGCTAAACTGAAGATTCTACCTGCGTAAGCAATCGAACGTACCGCTCAGGCCGGTGTCTGTTAGCAGGATCGGGCGGGCTAGCGCACCCCCGATCTATCTGGTAAGTTCGGCGGCTCGCAGTCGCAGGGCCGGCGGTCGCCGGAGATGGAGCATCCTGCGCATTGGATCAGATGAGTGAGAGGCGGTCTATTCATGTCCACCGTAGAAAAGCAAAAAACCGGTCAGACCATGTACGGTGTCGAGCCTTACGTAGAGTCCAAGGGTGAAGAATACATGGGTGAGCCCATGAAAAAGCACTTCACCAAGCTTCTCGGCGCCTGGAAGCAAGAGCTGATGACCAGTGTGGACCGCACTGTGGATCACATGAAGGACGAGGCAGCCAACTTCCCCGACCCGGCCGACCGTGCCAGCCAGGAAGAAGAATTCGCCCTTGAGCTGCGCAACCGCGACCGCGAGCGCAAGCTGATCAAGAAAATCGACAAGACCCTCGACAAGATCAAGGCCGACGAGTACGGCTGGTGCGAGTCGTGCGGCATCGAGATCGGCCTGCGCCGCCTGGAAGCCCGCCCTACCGCCGACCTGTGCTTCGACTGCAAGGAAATCGCCGAGAAAAAGGAAAAAACGGTCGGCAAAGGCTGATCTTTCTTCCAACCGAACGGGGCGCATCATGCGCCCCGTTGCATTTATATACCCAGCCAGACCATGACCAACTCCAGCTACATTGGGCGCTTTGCCCCCACCCCCAGCGGTTTCCTGCACTTTGGCTCACTGGTGGCTGCACTCGCCTCCTGGCTGGATGCCCGCGCGGTCGACGGCCGCTGGCTGCTGCGCGTGGAAGACACCGACCCGCCCCGGGAAATGCCCGGCGCCCGTGACGCCATCTTGCAAACCCTCGAACGCTACGGCCTGCACTGGGACGGCGAAGTGGTGTTTCAAAGCCAGCGCCAAGACGCCTATGCCGCCGTGGTCGACCGCCTGTTCAACATGGGCCTGGCCTATGCCTGCACCTGCTCGCGCAAGCAACTGGAGGCCTATGGCGGCATCTACCCAGGCCTGTGCCGTAACGCCGGGCATGCGCGCGAGGGCGCGGCGATCCGCTTGCGGGTGCCAGAGCTGATCTACCGTTTCAGCGACCGCGTACAGGGTGCTTACCAGCAGCACCTGGGCCGCGACGTGGGCGATTTCGTGATACAGCGCCGCGATGGCCTGTATGCCTACCAGCTGGCCGTGGTACTGGACGATGCCTGGCAAGGTGTAACCGACATCGTGCGCGGTGCCGACCTGCTCGACAACACCCCGCGCCAGTTGTACCTGCAAGAGCTGCTGGGCTTTTCGCAGCCGCGCTATCTGCACATACCGCTGATCGTGCAACCGGACGGCCACAAGCTTGGCAAGTCATACCGTTCGCCGCCGTTGCAGGCCGAGCAGGCGACGCCGCTGTTGTTGCGGGCGTTGCGGGCGCTGGGGCAGGCGACTGACCCGCAGTTGCTGCTGGCAACGCCGGCTGAAGTATTGGCCGTGGCCCGCCAGCAGTGGCGGCCCGAAGCGATTGCGCAGCGCACGACGGTGCCAGAGGCTGATCTGCGCTGAGGCCTTGCC
>NZ_BCBD01000293.1:0-2041 GCF_001320345.1 Pseudomonas sp. NBRC 111127
GGGCGGGAAGCAGGCGATGTCGACCCGGCCCCGGCTCAGCGCCTCGCAAGTCTGCTGGGGCGTCCACAGTTCGTTGTCGCGCAGGATCAGCGTACCGCCCACCGCCAGCGTGGTTAGCCAGCGCTCGTGGGCACCGTCGAAGGCGAACGACATGAAGTGCAGCTCTCGGGTGCCGGCCTGCATCTCGTAGAGCTCGGCGATGGCCTGGCAATGCATGCTCAAAGGTCCGTGGCTGACCGCCACGCCCTTGGGCACACCGGTCGAGCCAGAGGTGTAGATCAAGTAGGCCAGGCTGTGCTCGCCCGGCACCGGGAACACGCTGGCCGGCATACCGGCTTCGCACGCCAGGGTCGCCGGGTCGAGCGGTTCCAGGCCCACGGGCAGGGGCAGGCGCTGCCCCAGGTCGGCACGACCGATCAGCTGGCGCATGCCGGAGTCCTGGATCATGAAGGCCAGGCGTTCGGCCGGGTAGTCCAGGTCCAGCGGCACATAAGCCGCACCGCTCTTGAACACCGCCAACAGGGCTACCAGCATGTCCACCGAGCGTTCCAGGGCTACGCCCACCAGTACCTCCGGGCCGGCTCCACGGGCGAGCAGTTGCCGCGCCAGCACGTCGGAACGGGCCTCCAGCGCCGCGTAGCTGAGGCTCTGGCCGGCACACTCGGCGGCGATGGCCTCGGGCCGCGCAGCCGCCTGGCGAGCGATCAGCTGGGCCAGCATCACCGGCTCGCCGGTCTGCGCCGGCACCGCGCCCCAGGCGTCGAGCGCCTGAGACTGCGCCGGGCTGAGCCGTTGCAGGTTGCCGATGCATTCGGCAGGGCTGTCGATCATCGACTGCAGCAAGGTCTCCATCAGTGCGCGAATGCTCTGTACGGCCTCGGCCGTGAAGTGGCTACGCAGGAACAGGTACTCGATGGCCAGGGTCTCGCCGAGGGTTACCGCCAGGTCCATGGGGAAGTTGGTGACGTCGTGGCTGCTCGAGGCGCCGAAGCGCAGGCCGCCCTGGGCCTGCTCCAGGCGTTGGTCGATGGGGTAGTTCTCGAACACGATGATACTGTCGAACAGGGCCTGGCCACCCTGCCCCGACCAACGCTGGATGTCAGCCAGCGGCGCATGGGCGTGCTCGCGCAGGTCCAGGTTGTCGGCCTGCAGCTGCTGCAGCCACTGATCCAGGCGTTGTGTCGGCTCGAGGGTCTGGATCACCGGCAAGGTGTTGATGAACAGGCCAAGCATGTGCTGCGCGTTGGCCAGGCTCTCGGGGCGACCGGCCACCGTAGCGCCGAAGGCCACGCTGCGCTGGCCGGTGTAACGCTGCAGCAGCAACAGCCAGGCGCCCTGGATCAGGGTGTTGGCGGTAATGCCCTGGGCCCGGCAGTGCTGCTGCAAGGCGGCGGCGCGCTGGGCGTCCCAACGGGTGTACAGCGCCTCGTGCCCCGGCAGGTCGGCAGTGTGCCGCGGGTGAATCGACTGGCTCAGTTGGGTCGGCGCATCGAGCAGGCGCAGACGGCCCTGCCAGTAGTCCTGCAGGCGCCTCTGATCCTGCGCCTGCAACCAGGCGATGAAGTCACGGTAGCGGCCGCTGTCGCCGGTCACTTCACCGCTGGCGTAGTGCTGCAGCACCTCGCCGAACAACTGCGAGCTGCTCCAGCCGTCCATGAGGATATGGTGGCTGGTCCACACCAACTGGTGCTCGGCGTCGCCCGTGCGCACCAGCAACAGGCGTTGCAGCGGCACCTGGCCGAGGTCGAAGCCACGCTGCGCGCGGGCGACCGCCTCAAGGTCGGCGGCGGTAAAGGTTCGTGCCCGCCAGTCGAGCACGGTCATCGCCACGTCGACGTGACGGTGCACCACCTGCAACGGCGCGCTCTGGCCGCCTTCCCAGTGGAAGGACGTACGCAGGATCTCGTGACGGCCGATCACATGCTGCCAGGCGGCGCGGAAGCGCTCTTGCTCGAGCCCCGCGACCGGCAGGCTGAGCTGGTTGACGTACAGATCGTCGCCTGCGTCGGACAGACTGTGGAACAGCATGCCCTGCTGCATC
>NZ_BCBD01000294.1:0-2031 GCF_001320345.1 Pseudomonas sp. NBRC 111127
CCACCCTGGAAACCTACAACCAAGGCACCACGCCACAGGCCTCATCGAGTTGCATGGAGTGCCACAACAACGCGACTACCCGGGTAACCGAGTCTCCGCGCACCAGTTTCGCCGATTTCACTTTCCTGCTTGAACGTGCTCAATCCACCGGCGCCAAGGAGTGATGCCATGAGCGATCCGAACCTGTCGAACTTCATCAACCTGTCCGCGGTGCTCACTGGTCTGTCGGCCGAATTGCTGGCGCCGTCCGTCGACCCTATCAACCTTCCGCCGCTGTTCTTCGCGACCGCCCAGCAAGGCATGGGTAGCGCAGCGTTCGGCAAAATGCTGGCGCTGTATGCCAGCATCGAGGGCCAGCCGCCTACGCAAATTGCCAGCGCCGTGCTCGGTAATTCGGACCCGCAGATCGCCCAGGGCGGCCGCTCGGTCATGAAGCTGTGGCTGCTTGGTAGCTGGTACCAGCCGTATGACCAGGGCGGTCAACACAAGGGTGACACCAGGGTGGTTTCCGACCAGGCCTACAAGGAGAGTTGGGCGTGGAAGATCGCCCAAGCCCACCCGATGGGTTACAGCCAGTACCACTTCGGCTACTGGGCCGAGCAGCCACCGACCCTCAAGGAGTTCACCGGTATCGACGCCAAGGAAGGGCAGCAGCCATGACCCAAGTTAAAATCCAGAACATCGAAAGCGCAGACGTGATCGTGGTCGGCGCCGGCATGGCCGGCAGTGTCATGGCCTACCAGTTGGGCCTGGCCGGCTTGAAAGTGCTGGTGCTCGAATCGGGCCCCGCGATTCCACCCAATCGCAGCGAGTACCTGGAGCGCTTCTATACCGCAGTGCTCAAGTCGCCCGAAGCGCCGTACCCACCCGAGCAGGGCGAGCAGACCCCAGCCACGCAGTTCGCGCCACGGGCGACCATCCAGGACTTGATAACTGCTGGTAGCGAAGACCCGAATAAGGTGCAGAAGAGCTACCTGGTACAGAAGGGGCCGCAACTGTTCGCCAGCACCTACGAAAGGGTCGGCGGCGGCACCATGTGGCACTGGATGGGCACAGCCCTGCGCCTGCTGCCCAACGATTTTCGGATGCGCACTGCCTACAACGTCGGCGTCGACTGGCCGATCAGCTACGACGACCTGCAAACGGCCTACTGCCGTGCTGAAGAGGAAATGGGCGTGTCCGCCGACGTTGCCTCGCAGAGCTACCTTGGCGTGACCTTCCCCAATGGTTACGAATACAGCATGCACGGTATCCCGCCGTCACTGGTCGATCAGGGCCTGGGCCAGCATGTCACGGGTACGGTGTACCAGAGTCCGGAAAAGGCCACCGACGGCAAGCCATACCCAGGTGTCACTCTCAACGTCAGGCAGACACCGGCCGGGCGCAACTCGCAGAACGACAACGGCCGGCGAGTGTGCGCTGGCAATACCAGCTGCACACCCATTTGCCCGATTCAGGCCAAGTACGACGCGACTGTGACCATGGCCAAGGCCCTGGACACCGGCAATGTGCGCATTCTCTACCAAACCGTGGCGAGCCGGGTGCAGGTCGATGCCCAGGGCGTCACGGGTATCGATTTCATCCAGTATCAAAACGACGGCACGCGCCAGAACGGCTCGGCCCAAGGCAAACGTTACGTGATCGCTGCTCACGCCATCGAGACGCCCAAGCTGCTGCTCAACTCGGTCAGCCCGAACAGTCCGAAGGGGGTCGCCAACAGTAGCGGTCAGGTCGGCCAGGCGTTGGCCGATCACCCCGTTTACCTGGCTTGGGGGTTGATGCCTGAAGGCAAGCCGTTGTTTCCGTTCCGCGGGCCGTTGTCCACTTCGGGGATCGAGGACATGCGCGATGGGCCGTTCCGCAGCCAGCGTGCGGCCTGGCGTATCGAGATTGGCAACGAGGGCTGGAACTGGTCGGTCGGCGACCCTTACACCTCGGTTTGCGATTTTATCGACGGCACCAACAACGGTGGCGCCAACCCTGGCAAGTTGGCCTTGTCTGGCCAGGCGTTGGTGCAGCAGCTCAACAGCG
>NZ_BCBD01000295.1:0-2020 GCF_001320345.1 Pseudomonas sp. NBRC 111127
AGCTGGGCGAGATCGAGGCGCGTCTGCTGGAGCACGACCTGGTGCGTGAAGCCGTGGTGACGGTGCCGGACGGCAAGCAGCTGGTCGGTTATGTGGTGCTGGCCGGCGAGGCCGCCGATTGGCAGGCACAACTGGCCGAGCACCTGCGCCGCGGCCTGCCGGACTACATGGTGCCGAACCAGTGGCTGGCACTGGACAGCCTGCCGCTGTCGCCCAACGGCAAGCTCGACCGCAAGGCTTTGCCTGCCGTGGATGCCGCGCAGTCGCAGCGTGCCTACGTGGCGCCGCAGAGTGAACTGGAACAACAGGTCGCGGCGATCTGGGCGCAGGTGCTCGGGCTTGAGCGGGTCGGCCTGACGGACAACTTCTTCGAACTGGGCGGGCATTCCCTGCTGGTGATCAATATCGTGTCGCGTATTCAACTCGAACTGGGGCTGAAACTGGTCCCGCAGCTGCTGTTCCAATACCCGGTGCTCGGTGCACTGGTGGCGCAACTGCAAGCCACCGGCGCACAGGTGCAGGATGCGACCCTGAGCCGTCTGGAAGGCCTGCTCGACGACATGGAGGGGCTGTGATGGACAATACCGTTGCCGCGCGGATCGCTCGCCGCTTCATCACCTTGCCCCTGGACAAGCGTGCGCTGTACCTGGAGAAGATGCTGGCCGAGGGCGTGTCCCCGGCCAACCTGCCGATCCCCGAGGTGCAGTCGGCCTTCGAGCAACTGCCGCTGTCCTTCGCCCAGGAGCGCCAGTGGTTCCTCTGGCAGCTGGAGCCGCACAGCAGTGCCTATCACATCCCCATGGCCCTGCGGCTGCGCGGCCGGCTGGATCGCCAAGCGCTGCAAGGTGCCTTCGAGCGGTTGGTGGAACGGCATCAGACGCTGCGCACCCGCTTCGTCTTCGACCAGACGCGCCCATTGCAGGTGATCGACCCCGGGGCCGGGTTGGCTATCGCCCATGAGGTGGTCGGGCCGCTGGACTTGGCACAACTGGAGGCCCGGGTGGCCGAGGAAACCCGCCACCCGTTCGACCTCGAGGCGGGGCCGCTGCTGCGGGTCCGCCTGCTGGAGCTGGCGCCCGACGACCATGTGCTGGTACTGACTCAGCACCATATCGTTTCCGATGGCGTGTCGATGCAGGTGATGGTCGGCGAGCTGATCGCCCTGTATGCCGGCTTGAGCCTCGGCCAGGCGCCGACGCTGGCGCCGCTGCCGATCCAGTACGCCGACTATGCCCTGTGGCAGCGCCACTGGATGGAGGCGGGCGAGCGTGATCGCCAGCTGGCCTACTGGACCGAGCGCCTGGGCGCGCAGCAACCGGTGCTGGAACTGCCGCTGGATCACGCGCGGCCGGCGCAGCCCAGCTACCGTGGCGCGCGCTGCAACCTGCAACTGCCGGCGGCCTTGAGTCATGACCTGCATGCCTTGGCCCGGGCCGAGGGTGGCACCTTGTTCATGCTGCTGCTGGCGGCATTGCATGCGTTGTTGCACCGCTACAGCGGCCAGCACGATATCCGCATCGGGGTGCCCAGCGCCAACCGCAACCGGGTCGAGACCGAAGGGCTGATCGGTTACTTCGTCAACACTCAGGTGATTCGTGCCCAGGTCGCCGGCGAGCAGCCCTTCGTCGAATTGTTGCGCCAGGTCCGCCAGCACGCCTTGGATGCCCAGGCCTATCAGGAGCTGCCGTTCGAGCAACTGGTCGAGGCCCTGGCGCCGGAGCGCACCCTGGGGCTCAACCCGCTGTTTCAGGTGATGTTCAACCACCAAGCGGCCGGCCGTGGCGGGGCGACCAGTGCGCGCCTGGGCGACCTGCAGATCGAAGGCGTGGACAGTGTCACCGAAGTGGCCCAACTGGACCTGACCCTGGAGACCCGCGAATCGCCAGAGGGATTGGAGGCGTCGTTCATCTATGCCACCGACCTGTTCGAGCGCTCGACCATCGAGCGGCTGTCCACCCACTTCATCAACCTGTTGCAAGGCATCGTCGAGCAACCGCACCAACCGGTGGCCGAACTGCCG
>NZ_BCBD01000296.1:0-2013 GCF_001320345.1 Pseudomonas sp. NBRC 111127
GGCGACAGTGGGTAGATGTCTTCGATTTCGGCCACCGCCACCGGCAGTGCGTCGAGTTGCCCTTGGCTCAGGCCCGCCAGCGGGAAGTCCGACGGCGTCAGCCCTTGCGGTGCCTGGCAGTGCTCGACCAGCGCCGCCAGCTCCGCCTCGTAGGCCCGCGCCAGCCGCTCGATGGTCGCGCGGGCGAACATCTGCCCGCTGAAGCTGAACGCCAGGCTCAGCTCGCCGCCATACACCTGGCCATTGAGCACCAGCCAGTTGCCCAGCGGCGCCAGCGGGCTCTGCTCCTCACCTGCGCTTTCGGCGGCCGGCACGAACAGCGCCCGCTCGTCGAACTGGCCATCGAGCTGGCCCAGGTAGTTGAAGGTGATGCGCGGCACCGGCAGCTCGGCCAGGCACGTGCGCGCAGCCTCGTCGCCCAGGTAGCGCAAAACACCGAAACCGATGCCTTTGTGCGGCACGCCGCGCAGCTGTTCCTTGACCTGCTTGATCGAGGCGCCAAGCTCGGCGGCCGGGGTCAGCCGCACCGGGTAGGCGCTGGTGAACCAGCCCACCGTACGGCTCAGGTCGATGTCGTCGAACAGGTCTTCGCGGCCATGCCCTTCCAGCTCCACCAGCGCCGAATCGGCGCCGCTCCAGCGGCACACCACCCGGGCCAAGGCAGTCAGCAGCAGGTCGTTGACCTGGGTGCGGTAGGCCGCCGGGGCCTGTTGCAGCAAGCGCCGGGTCAGCTCGGCACCCAGGCGTGCCTGCACGCTCTGGCGGTGACGGTTCTGCAGGCTGGCGCCCGGCTCGGCCTCGGGCAGGCCCTGCGGCGCACCGGCCAGTTGCCCTTGCCAGTAGGCCAGCTCGTTGCCCAGGCTTGCGGCATGCTGCTGCAGGCGCTCGCCCCAGGCCTTGAAGGCGCTGGTCTTGGCCGGCAGTTTCGGCGTGCTGCCCGCCAGGGCCTGGCGGTAGGCATCGTGCAGGTCTTCCAGCAGCACGCGCCAGGACACGCCATCGACCACCAGGTGGTGGATCACCAGCAGCAGGCGCTGGCCACCGTCGGCCAGCTCGATCAGCACCGCACGCAACAGCGGGCCCTGGGCCAGGTCCAGGCTACGCTGGGCCTCTTCGCAGGTCGCCTCGATTTCCTCGGCGCTGCGCAGTGCGGCACGCCACAGCAACGGCTGGGCCGGTTGCAGCGGACCGTGCTCGGCGCTGCCGTCGGCAAAGCGCAGGCGCAGGGCGTCGTGCTGGGCGTACAGTGCCAGCAGCGCCTGCTCCAATGCGGCGGCATCCACCGTTTCGGTGCCGCGCAGCAACAGCGACTGGTTCCAGTGCTGCGGCTCGCTCATGCGCTGGGCGAAGAACCACTGCTGGAACGGCAGCAATGGCGCGCTCCCCGTCACCGGGCCCTGGTCGATACGCGGTACCACCGCCTCCCCGAGCTGGGCCACGGCCGCCAGGCGCTGCACGGTCTGGTGCTGGAACAATGCCTTGGGCGTGATATGGATCCCGGCCTGTCGCGCACGGCTGACCACCTGGATCGACATGATCGAGTCGCCACCCAGGGCGAAGAAGTTCTCGGTAACGCCCACTGGGCCTGCGCCAAGCACGGCCTGCCAGATCTCGGCCAGGGCGATTTCGGTCGGTGTGGCCGGCGCCTGATAGTCGCGAGCCTTGGCGGTCTGGTCCGGGCGTGGCAAGGCCTTGCGGTCGAGCTTGCCGTTGGGCGACAGCGGCAGGCTGTCCAGTGCCAGCCACTGGTTCGGCACCATGTAGTCCGGCAGGCCACGGCGCAGGTACTCGGCCAGTTGTGCCTGCCAATCGGCGGCCTCGCCGGCCAGCACCACATAACCGACCAACTGCTTGCCGTCCGGCACCGTCACCACGGCTTCACGCACCAGGTCGTGCTCCAGCAGACGCGCCTCGATCTCGCCCAGTTCGATGCGCAGGCCACGCAGCTTGACCTGGTGGTCGATACGCCCGGCGTACTCAATCACCCCGTCCTCGCGGTAGCGCGCCAGGTCG
>NZ_BCBD01000297.1:0-2004 GCF_001320345.1 Pseudomonas sp. NBRC 111127
TCGCGTAAGGCAAGAAAGGGGTTACAGCAAGAATAGCGTCGCCAGCCCCAGGAAGATGAAGAACCCGCCACTGTCGGTCACAGCCGTGATCATCACACTCGCGCCCATCGCCGGGTCCCGCCCCAGTCGCGCCAGGGTCATCGGGATAAGCACGCCCATCAGCGCGGCCAGCAACAGGTTGAGGGTCATCGCTGCGGTCATCACCACCCCCAATGACCAGCTGCCATACAGCCAGAAAGCCACCGCACCGATCACCCCGCCCCACACCAGGCCGTTGATCAGCGATACCGCCAGCTCTTTACGCATCAAACGGCTGGTATTGCCCGGCGACACCTGATCCAGCGCCATGGCACGGACGATCATGGTGATGGTCTGGTTACCGGAGTTGCCACCAATACCGGCAACGATCGGCATCAACGCGGCCAAGGCCACCAGTTTTTCAATCGAACCCTCGAACACGCCGATCACCCGCGAAGCCAGAAACGCGGTAATCAGGTTGATCGCCAGCCAGGCCCAGCGGTTGCGGAACGAACGCCAGACCGAGGCGAAGATGTCTTCTTCTTCGCGCAGACCGGCCATGTTGAGGACTTCGCTCTCGCTTTCCTCACGAATCAGGTCGACCATTTCGTCGATGGTCAAACGGCCGATCAGGCGCTCGCTCTTGTCGACCACCGGCGCCGATACCAGGTCGTAACGCTCAAAGGCCTGCGCGGCATCGTAGGCATCTTCCTCGGGCTGGAAAGACACGGGGTCGGTCGCCATGACCTCCGCGACTTTCTTCTCCGGGTCGTTGACCAACAGGCGCTTGATCGGCAACACCCCTTTGAGGATGCCGTCGTAATCGACCACGAACAGTTTGTCAGTATGGTTGGGCAGTTCTTTGAGGCGGCGCAGGTAGCGCAGCACCACTTCCAGGCTGACGTCTTCGCGGATGGTGACCATCTCGAAGTCCATCAGCGCACCGACCTGCTCCTCGTCGTAGCTCAGCGCGGAACGCACCCGCTCGCGTTGCTGGGCATCCAGCGTTTCCATCAGCTCGTGGACAACGTCACGCGGCAACTCAGGCGCCAGGTCAGCCAGTTCGTCGGCGTCCATTTCCTTGGCCGCCGCCAGCAGCTCGTGGTCGTCCATGTCGGCAATCAGCGACTGACGTACGGAGTCGGAGACTTCGAGCAGGATGTCGCCGTCGCGATCCGAGCGCACCAGCTGCCAGACCGTCAGGCGGTCTTCCAGGGGCAAGGCTTCGAGGATGTAGGCGACGTCGGCGGGGTGAAGGTCATCGAGCTTGCGCTGCAACTCGACGAGGTTCTGGCGGTGGACCAGGTTCTCGACCAGGTCGTTGTGCGCACCTTCCTGGCGGTGGGTCAGGTCTTCGACCACACGCTGGCGCTGCAGCAACTCGATCACCTGGGCCAGGCGATCCTGCAGGCTGTCCTGTGCTTTTTTTACTTCTACTTCGGTCATAGGCGAACTCCACTCCCAGCAGCGGAGCACGCCGGGAGAATCAATCGGTCAGATCTTTCGGTATGAATCGTGTTAGCGAGTAACTACTGGGTAAGTCCATGGTGGTTTTCCACAAGCCCCGGCGGGGCTGACGGGCGCAATCATACACTGCTAAAGCTGTCAGATCGCTTAAATTTTTGGCTAGAACAATCGTTTGCGCGATAAAGCTGGGACAACGCACGAAGCCAACAGTGCGACGGTTGTCATGGGTACGAGAGCACATTGAATTTCGCATATGTCGCGGCAGTGCGGCCTTGGGGCTGCGAAGCGCCCCGGCCACGGCACAACCTTTACAGGAAAGCTTAGATGGCCATGGTCGACAATTCTGTGACACGCAGAAACAAAAAGCCCGCTCTGTTGAGCGGGCTTTTTGATGGGGTATGGCGGACTCAGCAGGATTCGAACCTGCGACCGCTCGGTTCGTAGCCGAGTACTCTATCCAGCTGAGCTATGAGTCCGTGATGGTAGTTTTAGACCAGATTACCACTGGTTGACTGAAGT
>NZ_BCBD01000298.1:0-2002 GCF_001320345.1 Pseudomonas sp. NBRC 111127
GCCGAGGCGCAAGATGTGCCACTGCTGACCCTCTCCACCGGCACCAACAATGCCTTCCCCGAACTGCGCGAGGCCACCAGCGCCGGTCTTGCCGGCGGCCTGCTGGCCACCGGCCGGGTACCGCCCAGCATTGGCCTGCGCCGCAACAAGCGCCTGTTGGTGACAGTGCCGCAGCAGCAACTGGCCGAATGGGCCCTGGTGGAAGTGGCAGTGTCACCGCAGCGTTTCATCGGCGCCCGCGCACTCAGCCGCCGCGAAGACCTAGCCGAAGTTTTCGCCTGCTTCGCCGAACCGCATGCCATCGGCCTGTCGGCGCTGTGTGGCCTGTGGTGCCCGGTGTCGCGCCAGGCCCCGCACGGAGCCTGGGTTCGCCTCGCATCCAGCGCTGAACAGGCACTGCTCGCGCCGCTGGCCCCTGGCCTGCTGCAAGCCTGTGGCATCACCGCCAGCGGCACGCTGCTGCCCGATGTTGCCCACCGCCTGAGCCTGGCCAGCGGCACCCTGGCCCTGGACGGCGAGCGCGAAATCGAATTCGCCGAACACGACACCCCCACCATCACCCTCGACCACCGCGGCCCGCTCAGTGTGGACGTCGAGGCCGTGCTGGCGCATGCCGCCCGTCACCACCTGCTGGCCGTGCCTCGCGGCCATCGGCTGCACCCTGCAAACCCGTGTTGAGACAACCCCGGAGAACAACAACATGTCCAATCAACTCAGTACCGAACAACTGCTGCATGCCTATGAAGTGATGCGCACCATCCGCGCCTTTGAAGAACGCCTGCACGTGGAGTTCGCCACTGGCGAAATCCCCGGTTTCGTGCACCTCTACGCCGGCGAAGAGGCCTCGGCTGCCGGGGTCATGGCCCACCTGCGCGACAGCGACTGCATCGCCTCGACCCATCGCGGCCATGGCCATTGCATCGCCAAGGGCGTGGACGTGTACGGCATGATGGCCGAAATCTACGGCAAGAAGACCGGCGTATGCGGTGGCAAGGGTGGCTCGATGCACATTGCCGACCTGGAGAAAGGCATGCTCGGGGCCAACGGTATCGTCGGCGCAGGCGCCCCACTGGTGGCCGGCGCGGCGCTGGCGGCCAAGCTCAAGGGGCGCGACGACGTGGCGGTGGCCTTCTTCGGCGACGGGGCCTCCAACGAAGGCGCGGTATTCGAAGCCATGAACATGGCGTCGATCATGAACCTGCCGTGCATCTTCGTCGCCGAGAACAATGGCTACGCCGAAGCCACCGCCTCCAACTGGTCGGTGGCCTGCGACCACATCGCCGACCGCGCGGCCGGCTTCGGCATGCCCGGGGTGACCATCGACGGCTTCGATTTCTTTGCCGTGTACGAGGCCGCCGGTGCGGCCATCGAACGCGCCCGTTCCGGGCAAGGCCCATCGCTGGTCGAGGTCAAGCTCAGCCGCTACTACGGCCATTTCGAGGGCGACGCGCAAACCTACCGCGCGGCGGATGAAGTCAAGAACCTGCGCGAATCGCGCGACTGCCTGATGCAGTTCCGCAACAAGACCACCCGCGCCGGCCTGCTCGCGGCCCAGCAGCTGGATGCTATCGACGCACGCGTCGAGGACCTGATCGAAGACGCTGTGCGCCGCGCCAAGTCCGACCCCAAGCCACTGCCCGCCGACCTGCTCAGCGATGTCTACGTCGCCTACCCCTGAGCCGCGCATTACAAGAACAACAGGAGAACCATCATGGCAAGAAAGATCAGCTACCAGCAGGCCATCAACGAAGCACTGGCCCAGGAAATGCGCCGCGACGACAGTGTGTTCATCATTGGCGAGGACGTTGCCGGCGGTGCCGGGGCGCCCGGTGAGGAAGACGCCTGGGGTGGCGTGCTGGGCGTGACCAAGGGCCTGTACCACCAGTTCCCGGGCCGGGTACTGGACGCTCCCCTGTCGGAAATCGGCTACGTCGGCGCAGCGGTCGGTGCCGCCACCCAGGGCCTGCGCCCGGTGTGCGAGCTGATGTTCGTGGACTTCGCC
>NZ_BCBD01000299.1:0-1979 GCF_001320345.1 Pseudomonas sp. NBRC 111127
AGGGTGTGCTGGGCGAAGACGGCAAGCTATATCAGGCCAAGGTCGACGTCCCGGCCGGCAACCCGCCGCCGAACGCCACTTACTGGACCGACATCGGCCAGGCGGTGCAGACGGCGAACGGCCTGGCCGCGCGCGTGCAGACCAATGAAGCCAAGGTCGAATCCCTGGAAGGCGTCGCCACGGCTCAGTCCCAGCAGATCACCGGCCTGCAGTCGAGCCTGACCACCACCAATGGCAACGTCGCAGCAGCGCAGCAGGCCGCCGAGGCCGCCGCAACGCTGGCCGGCGGCAAGGGCAAGGTCATTGTGCAATCGGCCGCACCGGCCGTCGCTGACCGTCTTGCGCAGAACCTGTGGATCGATACCACTGGCAACGCCAACACGCCCAAGCGCTGGAGTGGCACCGCCTGGGTCGCCGTGACCGACAAGGTGGCCACTGATGCGGCGGCTGCGGCGGCCAATGCCCTGGCCGTGGCGCAGACCAAGGCCGACGCCTCTGTGGTGCAGAGCCTGACCACCCGGGTAACCGAGGCCGAGGGCTCGCTGTCGTCGCAGGGTCAGGCCATCACCGGCCTGAATAACAGCCTGACGACCACCAACCAGAACGTCACCGCTGCGCAGCAGGCGGCTCAGGCGGCTGCCACCGCAGCTGGCGCCAAGGGCGAAGTGATCTACGGCTCGACCGCTCCCGCGGCAGACAAGCGCCTGGCGCAGAACCTCTGGATCGATACCACCAGCAACGCGAATACCCCGAAGCGCTGGAACGGGTCGGCCTGGGTTGCCGTGACGGACAAGGTTGCAACGGATGCTGCAGCAGCTGCCGCCAGCGCGCTGAGCCAGGTGGCGACCAAAGCAGAATCCTCGGTGGTGCAGACGCTGACGGGCCGGGTCACCGACGCCGAGGGCAAGCTGACCACCCAAGGCCAATCCATCACCGGCCTGCAGAACAGCCTGACCACGACCAACCAAAACGTAACAGCTGCACAGCAAGCCGCCCAAGCTGCCTCGGATGCCGCTGGCGCCAAGGGCAAAGTGCTGTACCAGTCGACTGTGCCGGCAGTGGCGGACCGTCTGACGCAGAACCTGTGGATCGACACGACCAGCAACGCCAACACGCCGAAACGTTGGAATGGTTCAGCGTGGGTAGCGGTTACCGACAAGGTGGCCACCGATGCCGCTGCTGCTGCGGCCAATGCACTGAGCCAGGTGGCGAGTAAGGCGGATGCCTCGACTGTCCAGTCCCTGACCAACACCGTGGAACAGCAAGGTGCAGCGATTACGGCGAACGGCCAGGCCATCACCAACATCAACACGTCGCTGAGTCAGGTGGGCGGTGAGAACCTGTTCTACAACCCGTCTTTCGACACGCCGTCAGCCAGCAGCCCTAATGTTGCCGATGGGTGGTACTGGCGTACGCAGACTGCTGTCACCGTTGTACCGTCACTGCTTCCGTCGACTTTGGGTGCCGGCGGCAAACGGCAAAGATTGGAGGTCTCCGGACTGATAGCCGGTAGTGGCTCTAACTACGTCGACTTTGTACCCGTGGCAGTTCCGGTCGACGTTCGACCACCCGCATATGAGGGAGTGGTAGGCACTGCGTCCATCTTCGTGCGCGGCAGCACCGGGTTGATGGTTCAGATCTATATGCAATACAAGGACGCAGCCGGCGTCACTATCGGAACCCATGGTCCCGTTAGCGTCAGCACTTCCCCCGTCGAGTCGTACAATCGCATTGTGCTCACTGGGCTGGCCGCCCTCGCCAATTCGGCACGCGTGGATGTTCTTTATCGGATCCGGTCTGCTCCGGGCTCTAGCGTCACATCCGGTTTCATTGACCTTGATAAAGCTCAGTATGAGCACAGTCCTGTCGTATCGGGATGGCGCGATAACGGCCTGGTGAACACGTCCGCGATCGCAGTTAATGCCATGGCTACCACGGCATTGACCGGCAGGGTAGATCTCACGGAACAAGGCCTCACT
>NZ_BCBD01000300.1:0-1962 GCF_001320345.1 Pseudomonas sp. NBRC 111127
GCGGGCGGCGCTCGATCTCACAGGCGATAAAGATGTTGTGCCGGACGCCCCCTCAAAACACCCCACTACAATTTCTGCTTGCGAACCAACCAACATTGCCATTACTGTATATAGATACAGTAAATTGCAAACCAGCAAAAAGGCACAGAGGTGATGAATGGCCGTCGAAGTGGTGTACCGCAGTAGCCGCGACCCGGAGCGCTTGTTCATGGATAAGGCAGAAGCCGACCGTCACGACAAAATGCTCGAACTGGCCGAGCGCCTGGCTGAAGTGCTGCATAAGGCAGTGCCGTCGCTGACCGAGCAGCAGGTTGAAGAAGCCGGTATCTACATGGCCAAGAACCGCGATGTGTTCGCCCGGGCGTTCAAGAGCCAGCCGGATGCGTTGGCCGAGTTGCTCGACGGGCAATCAGCCGAGTGATTACCTGCACCGGCCTCATCGCTGGCAAGCCAGCAATGAGGCCGGTGCATGCAACACAAACCCCGTCAGCCATACAACAACCGCTCCGCCAACATCTGCGCCACCCGCGCCGGCGAGCGTTTCTCTGCTTGGGCATGGCCGAACACTTCGGTCAGCCGCGAAGGTATGCGTGCCAGGTGCGAGGTGATGGTGCCCAGGTCTTCGCCACGGTGGGTGAGCGCCACGTAAATCAAGCCACCGGCATTGATCACGTAATCGGGCGCATACAGTATCCCGCGGGTCTCCAGCTGGTCAGCCACCTGCAAGGTGGTCAGCTGGTTGTTCGCCGCCCCCGCCACTGCCGCGCAGCGCAGTTGCATCACGCTCTGCCCGTTCAGCACCGGCCCCACACCGCACGGGGCAAAGATGTCGCAGGGGGTGCTGATCAACGCATCGTGGGTCACCGGGTGGGCATCGAGCTGCTCAACAGCCAGCCGTACCCGCCCTGTGTCCAGGTCGCTCACCAACAGTTCCGCTCCCGCCGCATGCAGTTGTTCGGCCAGGGCGTAGCCAACATTACCCAGCCCTTGCACCGCAACCCGCAGGCCTTCGAGGTTGTAGCTGCCCAAGCGGGCATAGGACGTGGCGCGGATGCCGGCGAATACCCCCATTGCCGCATGCGGTGAGGGATCACCCGAGGCCGTGGTACTGGTCACATGCGGCGTGCTCTGGGCGATGCAGTCCATGTCCAGGGTCGAGGTGCCACTGTCTACGGCAATGATGAAACGCCCTTGCAAGGTATCGACGAAGCGGCCGAAGGCCTCGAACAAAGCTGCGCGGTTTTCCACATGCGGGTTGCGCAAGATCACCGCCTTGCCGCCCCCCACGGGCAAGCCCGCCAGTGCCGCTTTGTAGCTCATGCCCTGGGCCAGGCGGATGGCGTCGGCCATGGCGCTTTCGTCATCGGCGTACGGCAGGTAGCGGCAGCCACCCAGCGCCGGCCCCAACTGCTGGCTGTGGATCGCCACCACCGCTTTCAGGCCCGTGGGCGGGTCGGTGAACAAGTGCAGTGACTGGGTACGGGTGCTTTGCATCAGCGCGAACATCGACAGGCTCCCCAACAGGTGCTGCACCCAGTATAAGCCCGGCCTCATGTTTGCAGCCGCCGCCAGACCACTGGACGAAACCCCGCACCGCAGCTAATACTCAAGCGAGTGTGGAGAAGCCCCATGAACCCACGTCAAGCCTGCCTGGCCTGCCTGGAACGCGAGCCCGTCGCCCTGCTGGAAGCCGCATTGTGGGTTGCCGCCGAGCACGACCCTAACGTCGCGCCTGCCGCCAGCCTTGCCACCGTGCACGACCTACAGCACGCAATCAGTGCCCACCTGCCCATGCTCCCTTTGAGTGAACTGGCACAGCCTCTGCTGCGCCAACTCAATGCACTGGGGTTTGTGCAAGACGAATACCTGCCGTTGCGGCCGCATGCCGCCATGCTGGACAAGGTGCTGCAACGCCGCCGAGGTCAACCGCTGGCCCTGGCCATCCTCGCCCTCGAGCTGGCC
>NZ_BCBD01000301.1:0-1944 GCF_001320345.1 Pseudomonas sp. NBRC 111127
GAAGCCAAACTGGATAACGTGCTGGACCGCCGCTATAGCCGCGCCCTGTACAGCTACGAAGGGGCCTACCACCCGTACCGCGAAGAAGGCCGCACGTTGCTGTTCAGCGTGACGTGGACGCCGGCGCTTTAGCGGCCAGCAACGCACACAAGCGGGCGGTGGCTTCGATCATTTGCCCGCTCGGGCGCTCCAGGCCTTTATCGGGTACCACCAGCAAACCGGCGTGGGCAACGGCGCGCAACTGCGGCCAGGCCAGCCAGCGGGTCAACTGCGCCTGGTCACCGGCCAGGATGACCTGGGGGTTGCGTAGCAACACCGACTCCACACTCACCTGCGGCGCCGGTTGGCTGAGGTCGGCAAACACATTGCGCGCCCCGCATACGGCCAGTGCGTCGCTCACCACCTGGCGGCCACCAAGGGTGTACAAAGGCCGATCCCACACCTGGTAGAACACCTGCAAGGGCTCGTCACGTCGGTACTGCTGGCGCAGTTGCCGCAACCGCTCGCGCAGGGCCCGGGCATACTGCTGCCCTTGCTCGGCACGGCCGACGCGCTCGCCAATCGCGGCGATCTGCTCGATGAGCTGGTCCAGGTCATGGGGTTCGGCGCTGAAGGTCGTGATACCCAGGCGTTTGAGCTGCTCGCGTTGCGCCGGCGGCACGCTGCCTGGCCACAGCAGCAACAGGTCGGGGCGCAGGCTCAGCAGGCGCTCCATGTTCAGCTGGCCTTGGCGGCCTACCGAGGGCAAATCGCGCAACGCATTTGGCCGTTCGCCCCCATCAAGCACACCCACCAGCAGGTCATCGGCCTGCAGTTCGAGCATGATTTCCGTCATCGAAGGCGCCAGGCTGACCACTCGCAAGGGTTCGCCAGCCAGCGCGGCACAGGCGAACAGTGCCAGCAGGCCAGGCAGCAGGCGCATCAGCCGAGCTGTCGTGGAATGCGGTAGAGGGACAACACCACCACGGTGGATATCGCCAACAGGATCTGCGGCACCGCTTCAAGACCGACCCCTACAGACAGCGCTGCGACCCAGGCCGGGAAGCAGGCGTACAACATGGCCAGGCGCCGTACCCGTGCCAGCTCGATCCACGCGGCAGGCTCTTCAGCAGTACCCAGGGCTTTCGAGGTGGCGATGAGTGCACGCTTGTAGGCACCGAAACGGGGCAGGCTGAGGAACATGGTGGCCGCGCCGGCAATGAACAACGGCATGGCCAGAATCGGCACCAGCGCCTCACCGCCGCCAAAAGCCCAGCTCATGACCGGCAGCGGCAGCAGGCCCACCGCCAGGTACTGCCACCAGGCCAGCGCCAGCCGCCGCTTGACCTGGGCGCGGGTCACGCCTGGGGCACCTCGCCCTGGTGTTCGTTGCCCAGCATGTGGCCAAGCTTGCCGGCCTTGGTTGCCAGGTAGTAGCGGTTGTGCGGGTTATGCCCGGTATGCAGCGGCACACGCTCGGCGACCACGATGCTCATGTCGGTCAGGGCTTTGACCTTGCGTGGGTTGTTGGTCATCAGCCGCAGCGCCTTCACGCCCAGGTGTTCGAGCATGGGCAGGCACATGGCGTAGTCACGCTGGTCGGCGGCAAAACCCAGCCGCTCGTTGGCTTCCACGGTGTCCGCGCCGCCGTCCTGCAACTCGTAGGCACGAATCTTGTTCAGCAGGCCAATGCCACGGCCTTCCTGGCGCAGGTACAGCAATACGCCGCGGCCCTCGCGGGCGATTGCCTGCAGTGCGGCCTCCAGCTGCGAGCCGCAGTCGCAGCGCTGGCTGAACAGGGCATCGCCGGTCAGGCATTCGGAATGCAGGCGCCCCAGCACCGGCTGACCATCCGCGATGTCACCCAGGCTGAGCACCACATGCTCCCGGCCGGTGGCTTCATCAAGAAAGCCATGCATGGTGAAGGTCGCGAAGGGCGTCGGGAGTTTAGAGGCGGCAACAAAG
>NZ_BCBD01000302.1:0-1938 GCF_001320345.1 Pseudomonas sp. NBRC 111127
CCCTTCGGCAATCTGCACCGGCCCCGGGTGCTTGTCGCAGGCACCGATGCTTTTTTCGACGCGGGCGGCCTTGCGGCTATTGATGAACACGTTGGGTGAGGCAGTGGTTATCGTCCCTGAGGGGGATGAAAACAGGCTGCCCAACGCCTCGCCGGCAGCGGTCAGCAAGCTGCCGCCAACCCCCGCCGCGAGACCTGCCAGCAAAGCTACGCCGAACCCGCAGGTGAAGGTGGCGATGGCCACGGTGGCCACCAATGCGATACCCAGAGCGGCCCCCAACAGGAAACCGCCCAATGCGCCGGTGTGTGAAATATCGTCGCCGAACCTGGCTGCTTCGAACATGAGGGATTACTCCTGTCCGCCAGGTACGGAACGGCTTGCAATAGCGTCAAGACGCGCCATGATCATCAGCATCTCCCTGTAAACGCTCGGCATGAATCAATTCATGTGCCGGGTTACCCTCCTTGAGAGCTGCTGAGTAAATAGGCTTGTGCGCCATGGTGTCAACCGTGCGCAGGCCACGCCCTCCGTGGGTTACAGCCCAGGGAGGGCAATATCAAAGAGCCATAACCCAGGGATTTTCCGGGTTTGAACAACAGGGTGCCATACGTTGGCGTGATGCGCGTTCTTTGGATTTTCAGAGGCGTCTGTAAGAAAAAACCGCAGTTTTCCGCGACCTGCGGTGTTGTGCTGCTCACCTATGCCGCTGAGGCCTACTTGCCCTCTTCCACTTGCTTGCCGTTGGCATCCAGCACCTTGGTCGAGGGGTAGCGGTACGAGGCGTAGCGCACCACCAGGATCGAGAACGCCAGCAGCAGAATGCCCCCGCACAGGTACAGCAGCCCTTCATCCGGCGCCTTGTGGTGCGAAACATCGCCGATCAGCAGGCGGGTGAGCGCGGTGATTGCCACGTACAAGAGGAAGCGGATGGGCATGTGGTTGGTCTTGAAGTAGATCCCGACCATGGCCCCCAGCTCCAGGTAGATGAACAGCAGCAGGATGTCGTCGACGCTGATCCCGCCTTTGCCGAGCATGTCCAGGAAGGTGACCACCGCCGCATAGGCGGTGATGGCGCCGATGCCGAACAGGGCAAGGTAATGGAAGGCTTCGACGCACAGGTTGCCCAGCGAGTCGGCCGAGCCGTGCAGGCCCTTGCGCAGTTTTTCTGCCCATTTGATGTTCACGATGTTTCATTCCCCACTACGACTTTCAAGGATGATGCGCCACGGGTGTGACGTTTCTGCCATGCAGTTAAAGGGCCAGGCCCCTGCCATGGGAAGGCGGCCGATTGCCGCAAGGCACTTTGTGGCATGGCAAGCTACAGAAAATGAAATGGCATTGCGCCAGCGGAAAATCAGATTTAAGCCCTTTCTTGTAGGGCATTTCCCAAAGATACTCCCTGCCATTGTGGTGTTCGGTGGTGCGCACTAGTCTCGGGCGGTCGTTGCCAATCAACGACCGGCTTTGACAGGCCGCCCTGAACTAACCACATGGCTTAGCCGTTATGGCAGCTGTCATGGGGCACCTCGTGTGCGCCGGCTTTTGGTTCTGTTCACCGGTCTGTCAACCCATGTACAGCTGCCGCCTTGATGTTTGACAGCAGAAGGTGGTGGCCCCAATTTTGAACAGGCCTACATCATGCTGAGAGTTATCCCCGATCCACCCCGCTATTCCGCATCGAGCCCGGGATCCCGTGCAGGGATGCCCGCGAACAGTCTTCGGAGTTGATGGGGTATGTGCGCGAATTGACCATCACCGGGTTGATGGATGGGAAGCTGATGATGATATGGGCTGCGCACTATTTGAGCGCGATGGCCAAGGCGCTGATGGATGATGCCGAGCTGGGGATGAAGCAGTGAGGGTTTGGCACTAGGTTGCAGGAGGGCTGGCAGGGGTTCGCCGTAGCATTTTTGGCGCCTGTGAGATCGAGCGCCGCCC
>NZ_BCBD01000303.1:0-1914 GCF_001320345.1 Pseudomonas sp. NBRC 111127
GGTCCCCCCCGACCCTCGCCGGCGTTGTGCTCGGGCTGATGACCCCGGTAGCCGCCATGCCGATGCGTGAGCGCCCTCTGGATGCCATTAGCCGCTTCACCAACGAGTTGCTGGGCCGCGCCAAGGCGCCAGAGCGCGATGCCAGCGAACTCATCGACCCACTGAAACGCCTGCGCCTGGCCCAGCGCGAACTGCTGCCGCCGGTGGTACGGATGCAAGGCACGCTGCACCCTTGGGTAGCCTACGGCATCATGCCAGTGTTTGCCCTGGCCAATGCCGGGGTCAGCCTGGCTGGGGTCGACCTGTCCGCAGCGGGCCCACAATGGGTCATGATCGCCGTGGTAATCGCCTTGGTCGCAGGCAAGCCCTTGGGCATCATCAGCGTCAGCTGGTTGATGGTACGCCTGGGCTGGTGCGCGCTTCCCGCCGGGGTGAACTGGCGCAGCATCACGCTGGTGGGCCTGTTGGCCGGTATCGGTTTCACCATGTCGATCTTCATCGCCAACCTGGCGTTCGTCGACCCCGGCTCACTGGGGGCAGCCAAACTTGGCGTGCTATCGGCCTCGGTGATCGCGGCGGTGTTGGGGCTGACCTGGGGCGTATGTAGCGTGCGCCGTGCAGCCCCTGCAGGCAACCTGGGTTCGTCAACCTAGCAGCGCCTGCACCGGGCCGCTTTGTCGGGCTGGCCGGGGCTGAAAAATGCCCTGGCCAGCCCGGCGGCCCTTTGCAATCTACAGGAGCAACCGGCGCCGCTGATGCTGGCATGAGCATGAGGCGAAAACCATCGCCCACAAAAAAGCCCCATTTTCAGGGGCTTTGATGAAGAATATGGCGGAAGCGTAGAGATTCGAACCCTTATCCAAGGTACCCCTCTACCTACGAAAAAGGATACCTGACAAATCCACATACGCCAAACCCGGCCCCCCGCAATTCCGGGGCCTCCAATGATTCCTGAGCCTCGGGTAAGTGTGCATCCAACTGCATACTTAGAGATATGAGCAAAATCATCATTTACGACTGCCCGGCATTTTTCTGGCAGTCCAGACTCACTGCTCTCTCACTTTCAGAGCTACTCAACCGCCCAGACAGAGCGATGCAATAGCGTCGAAAAATCAAGAATCCTAGTCACCCTGTCACCCCCACCTAATTACAGTCGAGTCATGGTCAGGCTGATTCGCGTCTAAGAAAGCAAACGTAAACGCTTCTCACCATAGACCAGGCAACCGTCAGTACCGCTCTTGACATGCCAGATGGCCACCCTTAGCGTACAGCACTGGGAGCTCCCAGCTTGCACGTCGGACGTCCATGAAGCTGACAGCTGGCAAGTGCTGGACATCCTGGAATCCGGATCAGCCCCGTAGTAGGACGACAAATACCCACTCCGGTGCCCCCCCCCCCGCATGACCTTGAGGTGATTGGCTTATGACGACCCCAGATGACGACGTGGCTGAATGCGAGCATTGCGGCGAGCCCGCGACCCATGACGTAGAACTCGGCCCACTCTGTGATGACTGCTTTGAGCACTACGTTGATGGTTACCGCGAGCGCGATTGAAGCGCCATCCAGCTAGCAAAAAGGCCTGATAATGAGGCCTTTTTTTCGTCTGCATGACTGCCACTGCGATGGCTACGATGACTGCGACCCCGCCGACCATTCGACTAGAGCGTCTAGCGCGAACCGTCCTGCCATCAGAACGCCGGACTCAAATCTTGATGCGAGGGCGGTTAACCGGGTGGAGAAAGGTCACCCTGGTGCCGGGGAAGTGCTGGGGATCACACAGCAAGGTCATCATTGCTGGAACGTCGTGATAAACACTCACCCACACTGACCAGTGCCCTAGCGTCGCCGCCCAGACAATTACGTCTTCTGGGCGCCGCGTGCCTGCTAGCACCTCACGCTTCGTGTCAATCGCTC
>NZ_BCBD01000304.1:0-1905 GCF_001320345.1 Pseudomonas sp. NBRC 111127
TCGGTGGCTCGTCCGACAAAGCGGGCAAGGCTGAGCAGGCACCTGCCAAGGCTGAGTCCAAGGCAGGCGATGAGGCCAAGCAAGACAAGCCAGGCTTCTTCAAGCGCCTGTTCGGTGGCGCTGACGCGCCAGAGGCCAAGGCCCAGCCGGTAGCCAAGGCTGACGAAGCGGCGCCGGTCGTTGCCCCTGCGCCAGCGCCCCAGGCAGCACCAGCACCTGCACCAGCACCAGCACCGGCGGTGAAGGCGGCGCCGGCCAAGCCTGCTGCGGCCAAGGCCGCCCCTGCCAAGCATGCGCCAGCGCACAAGCCAGCGACCAAGCCTGCCGAGAGCAAAAAGGCCAGCGCCAAGTCGGAGCCGGCCAAGAAGCCTGTCGCCAACCCGCAGGCCAAGGCGGGTTGATCGGTCGCAGTGCCGGTCTCTAGGTGGGTAGCCCCGCTCCTGCAACGGACACTGTGGTCCTTGGCGGGAGCGGGCGCCCTGGTAGAGGCCGGCCCTGGCTACCCCATTCACAGCCGTTGGCGTTAATGTTTCCTTAATGGGAAGCGCTCAGAATTTCTATCGGATTTATCGATAATCCGAAGCAATTTTTTCCGCTTTTATTCGATACGTTACGCGTTAGTCTGTGCACAGCTTTCACGGGGAAACACGTCAACATGCAACTGCGCAATTCACCTTCCCGCTACGGCGTGGTCAGCATCGTCCTGCACTGGGGCGTGGCACTGGCAGTCTTCGGCCTGTTCGGCCTGGGCTTGTGGATGGTCGGCCTCGACTACTACAGCCCGTGGCGCAAAGCCGGCCCGGACCTGCACAAGAGCATCGGCCTGGTGCTGCTGGCGGTAATGCTGCTGCGTGTACTCTGGCGTTTCATCAGCCCGCCACCGCCGGCACCGGCCAACCATGGCAGCTTCACCCGCCTGGCGGCCAAATTGGGCCATCTGGCGCTGTATCTCGGGTTGTTTGCCGTGATGGGCGCCGGCTACCTGATTTCCACTGCCGACGGCGTTGGCATTCCGGTATTCGGCCTGTTCGAAGTGCCGGCGTTGATCAGTGACCTGCCGGACCAGGCAGACGTGGCCGGTGTGATCCACCTGTGGCTGGCCTGGGGCCTGGTGATTTTTGCCGTGCTGCATGGCCTGGCTGCACTCAAGCACCATTTCATCGACCGTGACGCGACCCTGACCCGCATGCTGGGCCGCAAAGCTTGACCCTCAACCTCAATTGCATAGGAAGGAACAGGATGTTGAAAAAGACTTTTGCCGCTCTGGCGCTGGGTACCGCTCTGCTCTCTGCTGGCCAGGCCATGGCTGCCGAGTACAAGATCGACAAGGAAGGCCAGCACGCGTTCGTTGACTGGAAAATCAGCCACCTGGGCTACAGCTTCATCCACGGTACCTTCAAGGACTTCGACGGCAACTTCACTTGGGACAGCGCCAAGCCTGAAGCCAGCAAGATCAGCGTCGACCTGAAAACCGCCAGCCTGTGGTCGAACCACGCCGAGCGTGACAAGCACATTGCCAGCGCTGACTTCCTGGACGTGAAAAAATACCCGGACGCCAAGTTCGTCTCCACCAGTGTGAAGTCGACTGGCGACAAGACCGCTGACGTGACTGGCGACCTGACCATGCACGGCGTGACCAAGCCGGTCACCTTCAAGGCAACCTTCAACGGTGAAGGCAAAGACCCATGGGGCGGGGAGCGTGCAGGCTTCAACGCGACCACCACGCTGAACCTGAACGACTTCGGCATCAAGGGCCCAGGCCCGGCTTCGCAAACCCTGGACCTGGATATCAGTGTCGAAGGCGTGAAGCAGAAGTAAGTATTGCGTTGCCCCTGAAAAACGCCGCCCATCGGGTAATGGCTGTCAGTTAAGTGTTACTGGGGCTGCTTTGCAGCCCTTCGCGGG
>NZ_BCBD01000305.1:0-1855 GCF_001320345.1 Pseudomonas sp. NBRC 111127
GGCGGCAGCAACAGCGACGCAGCTTGCATGAACGGCGGAGGTACCCGATGGCACTGCGCACGCAGTGCTTTCAGGTCGCGGCAAGCGGACCATGTGACCCTCGTATTATTGTGTTCTGGGTTGAGACCGAGCTTAGCCTTGTTCATTTTTTTACACAACACCTGCGTAAAAAATAAAACACGGCACGCTTGAGATAGCTCTTTACCGGGGAAATAGCGGATAATGCCATGCCCCGATTTGCAGCAAATCTGCCGTAGATGGGCCATTTCAGGGCATCATGGGGTTGGCTTGACATCAGTATGGCTTTTCGGTTGACTGGTCTTGCAAGCCCCCCTTGATTGATATTTTTAACAACAAAGGTGTTGCATCATGTCGGTACCCCCGCGTGCCGTTCAGCTTAACGAAGCGAACGCGTTCCTTAAGGAACATCCTGAGGTTCTCTACGTTGACCTTCTGATTGCAGATATGAATGGTGTGGTGCGCGGCAAGCGCATAGAGCGCACCAGCCTCCACAAGGTTTACGAGAAAGGCATCAACTTGCCGGCCTCCCTCTTCGCCCTCGACATCAACGGCTCCACCGTCGAAAGCACTGGCCTGGGCCTGGATATCGGCGATGCCGACCGCATCTGCTATCCGATCCCAGACACACTCTGTAACGAACCGTGGCAAAAGCGCCCCACTGCCCAGCTGCTGATGACCATGCACGAGCTGGAAGGCGAGCCGTTCTTCGCCGACCCGCGCGAAGTGCTGCGCCAGGTGGTGAGCAAGTTCACCGACATGGGCCTGACCATCTGCGCCGCGTTCGAGCTGGAGTTCTACCTGATCGACCAGGAGAACGTGAACGGCCGCCCACAGCCACCGCGCTCGCCAATCTCGGGCAAACGCCCGCAGTCGACCCAGGTGTACCTGATCGACGACCTCGACGAATATGCCGACTGCCTGCAGGACATCCTCGAAGGCGCAAAGGAACAAGGCATCCCGGCCGACGCCATCGTCAAGGAAAGCGCCCCGGCGCAGTTCGAAGTCAACCTGCACCACGTGCCAGACCCGCTCAAGGCCTGCGACTACGCGGTACTGCTCAAGCGCTTGATCAAGAACATTGCGTACGACCATGAAATGGACACCACCTTCATGGCCAAGCCCTACCCGGGCCAGGCAGGCAACGGCCTGCATGTACACATTTCCGTGCTGGACAAAGATGGCAACAACATCTTCACCAGCGAGGATCCCGAGCAGAACGCCGCGCTACGTCACGCTGTCGGCGGTGTGCTCGAGACCCTGCCAGCGTCCATGGCGTTCCTCTGCCCGAACGTCAACTCCTACCGCCGCTTCGGTGCGCAGTTCTACGTACCGAACGCGCCAAGCTGGGGCCTGGACAACCGTACCGTGGCGTTGCGCGTACCGACCGGCTCGGCCGATGCTGTGCGCATCGAGCACCGCGTAGCTGGTGCCGACGCCAACCCGTACCTGATGATGGCTGCCGTGCTGGCGGGCGTGCACCATGGCCTGACCAACCAGATCGAGCCAGGTGCGCCGATCGAAGGCAACTCGTACGAGCAACTTGAGCAGAGCTTGCCGAACAACCTGCGCGATGCTCTGCGTGAGCTGGACGACAGCGAGATTCTGAACAAGTACATCGATCCGAAGTACATCGACATCTTCGTCGCGTGCAAGGAGAGCGAGCTGGAGGAGTTCGAACACTCGATCTCCGACCTCGAGTACAACTGGTACCTGCATACCGTGTAAACAAAACGCCGCCCCCAAGATGTTCTGTAACACGCTGAGATTGCCGGGGCCGCTTTGCGGCCCTATCGCCGGCAAGCCAGCTCCCACAGGTACTGCACAACCTTCAGGA
>NZ_BCBD01000306.1:0-1851 GCF_001320345.1 Pseudomonas sp. NBRC 111127
GCTCGGCCGCCTCTGCGACTTCGCGCACCTTCGGAAAAATAATGACGTTGGTGCGGTGGGGTTCCATAGTGTGTTGGCGCTGATGGAAAATTGACCCACCCTGCCGATTGAAATTTGACCCAGGGCGGATTGCTGATTTTGTTACCAGCAACTGTGGATAAGTCTACCAGCGCAGCTGCTGTTGCCCCCACTCCTTCGCTAGCCCAGTTCAGTTGTTTAAGACCTGCCACACGCAGCCATGTAGCAGGCCGTCGTCGCCATGAAATCAGAACGGCTCATCGTCCTCCGGTTCCTGGCCGCCCTTACGCTTTCGCTCCCGTGATTTGATCTTGGCCTGGGCCGCCAAGCTACTGTGTTGCAGGCGATAGGACTCGTTACCGGTTTCGACGATGTGGCAGTGGTGGGTCAGCCGATCCAGCAGGGCGGTGGTCATCTTGGCGTCGCCGAACACGCTCGACCATTCGGCGAAGCTCAGGTTGGTGGTGATCACCACGCTGGTGTGTTCGTACAGCTTGGATAGCAGGTGAAACAGCAACGCACCGCCGGCCTGGCTGAAGGGCAGATAACCCAGTTCGTCGAGGATGACCAGATCCATGCGCAGCAGAGCTTGGGCGATCCGCCCGGCTTTGCCGTCGTGCTTTTCGCGCTCCAGCAGATTGACCAGATCGACCGTGGAGTAGAAGCGCACGCGCTTGCCGTGCCGGGTGATGCCGGACACGGCCAGCGCAGTGGCCAGGTGGGTTTTACCGGTGCCAGGCCCACCGATCAGCACCACGTTCTGCGCGGTGTCGGTAAAGGCCAGACTGGCCAGTTCGCTGATCAAACGAGCGTCTGCGCTGGAGGCGCTGAAGTCGAAGCCGGCCAGGTCGCGGTGCATCGGCAGCTTGGCCATGTTCATCTGGTGGCTCACCGAGCGCATGGCGCGATCTGTGTGCTCTTGTTCCAGCAGGTGTTCGAGCAGCCACTTGGACGAGGCTGTGTTCGACTCACCCTGCGCAGTCAACTCCGCCCAGGCCGTGGCCATGCCGTGCAGGCGCAGCTCCTTGAGTTCCGCCATCAAATCACGCATGACCGATCTCCTCGGTCTGGCCACGCAGGCGGTCGTAGCGCGCCGTGTTAGCGACGGGGGCTTCCTTGAGCGACAAGTGGGTTTCGACGCTGGGTGGTGGTTCGGTCGCGGCCAGGCGCGCCACGACATTGAGGATGTGTTCGGCGCTCAGGCTGCCGCTTTCCAGTACCAGCTCAACAGCCACCAGCACCGCATCGAGCCCGGCGACCGGTACGGCAGCCAGAACTTGCGCCATGATCCGGTCACCGCCGGCATGACGCCCCAGACCGTGCTTAAGCTGACGCAGCGGCGCCGGCAGATCAGCAAAGGGCGCGCCGTTGCGCAGCGCACCGGGCTTGCGTTCGATCAGCGGGAGGTAGTGCTGCCAGTCATAGCTGACCTGGTCGCGATCCAGCAAGCGGACATGGCTGGCGATCAGCGCGTCGTCAGCCACCACCTCGATTCGCGTCGGATACAAACGGCTGCTGACCCACTTACCCGCATACTCACACGGCACCGAGTAGCGGTTGCGCCCGACGCTGACCAGGCAGGTGCTGGAGACCCGCGCAGGCCGCTCGACGTAACCGTCGAATGGCGCTGGCACAGGCATCAGTTCAGCGCGCTCCAACTCCAGCACTTCGGCCACACTCAGCCCGCTGTATTGAGGGTGCGTCAGCTCGTTCCAAAGCGCGCGGCAGTGCTGGCCCAGCCAGGCATTGAGTTCCTCGAAGGAGTGAAACTGGCAGTCCTGGGCGTCTAGCCAGATACGCCTGCGGCTGTCTTGCACGTTCTTTTCAACGATG
>NZ_BCBD01000307.1:0-1844 GCF_001320345.1 Pseudomonas sp. NBRC 111127
GCTGGCCAGGCGTTTGTGCATACCGCTGGAGGGCGTGGGGTTTCCCGGGCACTTCCTGTTGCGCGTGCCGGGTGCCGACCACCTGCTCGACCCCTGTGGCGGCAGGCGCCTGTACCCTAGCGACTGTCGCGAGCTACTGGCACGCCAGTTTGGCCCCGACCTGCCGCTGACGGCAGAACACCTGCGCACCGCCAGCGCGCAGCAGATGCTGCAGCGCCTGTCGCGCAACCTGCGCCAACTGCATATCAGCCACGACAACCACCTGGCGGCGTTGATCGACGCCGAACGGGTCATGCAATTAGGGCCGGTGCAGGTCGCGGACTACATGACCCGCGCCTCGCTTTACCAACACCTGGACTGCCCCCAAGCCGAACGCTACGACCTGGAGCATGCCCTGCTGCTGACGGAAGACCCGGTCCAGCGCCTGAAGCTGTGTGAGCGCATCGGCAAGCTTCCGACGGCGAACCGCTCACTTCACTGAGCCGGGGTGTCCGGCTGCCGGGCCGGGTGAGCCTGGGCGAATGCCGGGTGCGCGGCTGCCAGTGCGGCAACCCGTTGAATGCGCGGGTAACCGCCAAGGTCGACAGCGAAACGCTCAGCCGCGTACAACTGCGGAATCAGGTACACATCGGCCAGGCCCGGGGTATCGCCAAAACAGAAACCCTCATCGCCAATCAACTGTTCCACGGCCGCCAGACCCTGGCTGATCCAGTGTGCGATCCAGGCGTTCACCCGGCCCTCGTCCTGACCGGCCTGGCGCAGCCGGTTCAGCACGCTGACATTGTGCAGCGGGTGGATGTCGCAACCGATGATCGCCGCCACACCGCGCACTTTGGCCCGCCGTTCGGCATTGACCGGCAGCAGGGCGGGCTGTGGGTACACCTCTTCCAGGTACTCGATGATCGCCGGCGACTGCACCAGCACTTCACCGCCGTCACTGCGCAAGGCTGGTACGCGGCCCTGCGGGTTGACGGCCCTGTAGCCGGCGCCACGCTGTTCACCTTGCAGCAGGTTCACCGGCAAGGCCTGGTAGGCCAGCCCCTTCAGTGCCAGCGCGATGCGCACCCGGTACGACGAGGTGGAACGGTAATAGGTGTACAGCTCCATGCCCTGCCCCCTCAGTTGGCCGCGACGACCGTGCCACGGCATTCGCCGAAGCCGATGCTGGCCACGCCATCACGCTGGCAGCGGGCGCGCAGGATGATCTCGTCACCGTCTTCGAGGAACTTGCGCACCTCGCCACTGGCAAGTTCCACCGGCAGTTTGCCGCCTTCGGTGATTTCCAGCAGGCTGCCGTACGAGCCAGGGGTGGCACCGGAGAGGGTGCCCGAGCCGAACAGGTCGCCCGGCTGCAACTGGCAGCCGTTGACGCTGTGGTGGGCAACCAGTTGGGCCACGGTCCAATACATGCTGCGGGTGTTGCTCAAGGTCAGGCGGTGCGGGGCAAGGCCCTGCTCACGCATGCGCGCGGTCAGCAACAGCACTTCCAGCTCGATATCGAACGCGCCCGCAGCCTGGTCGCGCTCGTCCAGCAGGTACGGCAGTGGCTGCGGGTCGCCTTGCGGCCGGGCCGGCTGGGCGCAGCGGAACGGCGCCAGCGCCTCGGCGGTGACCACCCACGGCGAAATACTGGTAATGAAGCTTTTCGACAAGAACGGCCCCAGCGGCTGGTATTCCCAGGCCTGGATGTCGCGCGCCGACCAGTCGTTGAGCAGACACAGGCCGGCCACGTGTTCGGCAGCATCACCTACCGCAATCGCTTCACCCATGGCGTTGCCCTGGCCGACCCAGATACCCAGTTCCAGTTCGTAGTCCAGGCGCGCACAGGGGCCAAAGCTGGGCTC
>NZ_BCBD01000308.1:0-1825 GCF_001320345.1 Pseudomonas sp. NBRC 111127
GGTGTCGCTGTGCCCCGCCAGCACAAGGCCGCCCGGGCCGGTGCCGCGGCTGGCCAGCAGGTTGAACTTGCCGGGGGTAACCTGCTGAATGTCACACTGGAACCCCAGGTCGCCCAGCCAACCGGCGAGCAGCTCGATGACCTGGCGGTTGGACTGGTCCAGCGCTGGCTGGGTGCAACTGACCGAAGGCGCGGCGATCAAGGCGGCAAACTGGTCTTTCAGCGTCGGCAACGGCATGCGCGTACTCCTGGGAAGCGTTGCCCATCATAACAATGCCTATCGTTCCCAGGGCAAGCGTGTGGGCTTCTTCGCGGGCTTGCCCGCTCCCACAGGGATTTCAATGCCCTCAAGGGCTGCGCTTTGCCTGTGGGCGCGGGCGAGCCCGCGAAGAAACCACCGCGACCCGACAGAGCGCGGCCGACTGCTGTAAACTCCTTGCCAACCACGCCCCCTCCTTCGAGTCTGTGATGCACAAAGAAACCGAACTCAAGCTACGCGCCAGCCGCGAGACCCTTGCCGCCCTGCGCGAGCACCCTCTGCTGAAAAAGCGCAACAAGTCCGGCTGGCAGACCCGCGAACTGACCAACCAGTACTTCGACACTGCCGAGCGTGAGCTGTCTGCTGCCCGCGTGGCCCTGCGCCTGCGTCGCGATGGCGATGTGGTCATCCAGACCCTCAAGTGCCGCGGCCAGAGCGTAGCGGGCCTGTCGGAGCGCAATGAGTACGAGTGGAACCTGGACAAGCCCAAGCTGGACCTGAAAAAGCTCGATGCCACCTGCTGGCCCGAACAACTGGCCGGCCTGGACAAAAAGACCATCAAGCCACTGTTCACCACGGACTTCACCCGCGAGTTCGCCGAAATCGCCTGGGGCCGTGGCAAAAGCAAGGTGGTGATCGAGGCCGCGCTGGACCAAGGCTTCGTGGTCGCCGGCAAGCGCAAGGAAGCCATCTGCGAGCTGGAGCTGGAGCTGCGCGAAGGTGAGCCGCAGGCATTGCTGGAACTGGCCGCCGAGCTGGCCGCCAGCCTGCCGTTGATGCCGTGCGACATCAGCAAGGCCGAGCGCGGCTATCGCCTGCTGGAGCCAGACAGCTATGAGCTGGGCCTGCCAGGTGCCGAGCTGGACGCGGAAATGGCCGTGGACGACGCCTACGCCGCCCTGGCCTGGCAACTGCTGGGCAGCAGCCAGCGCCTGGCCGAGCAGTACCGCCACAATGGCCACTGGCGCCTGTTGCAGGACTGGGTCGAGTGCCTGAGCGAACTGCGTGCCTTGACCGCCAGCTTGGGCCAGGCCGCACCGCGGGCCGCTACCCGTGAACTGCGCAGCAGCCTCGACGCCCTGCTGGAAGACTGGCGCCCGCTGGTGCAGGCCGGTAACGACGACGAAGACATCCGCCGCGCCGCGCCCGAGCAGTTTGCCGAAGAGCTGGAAGACGTGCGCTGGGGCCAGTTCTCGCTGGAAACCTCACGCTGGCTGCTGGCCCGCGCCTGGACGGTAGAACGCAAGGGCCGTGGCGAACGCCAGGGCAAGGCGCAGCTGGCCAGCTGGATGGGCCATTTGCTGGGTGAAGAAGGCCGTGCACTGAAGCTGCCGCTGTACACCCAGCGCCCCGAAGACCTGGCTGAGCAACTGCCGCGCATCGAACAACTGCTGGCCTGGCTGCACCACGCCCGCCAGGTGCTGGAAGCACCGCAGATGGACCGCCTGTATGGCGACCTGAAGAAGCTGCATGAGCTGGCCGAACTGCCGATCAGCGATGAAGTGCTGGAAGCACGCATCGACCAGGCACGGGCAGTCGACCAGAGCCGTGGCTGGAAGCACCTGCT
>NZ_BCBD01000309.1:0-1789 GCF_001320345.1 Pseudomonas sp. NBRC 111127
TGCTCAGGGCGTACTGCCGCGAGCGCCCCTTAACGGATCAGTCCGACCTCTCCGATCAGTTACGTGAAGGCCTTGTCCAAACGGTCGCCATGATCCGCTTGCTGATCAGTGGATGGTTTGAACCGCCTCGGTCTGGAGGCTTGCACGCCTCGACATTGGTGCAGCAGTGCTTGTCGTCGATTGCTCAGCTCGGCGGTGCCTCGGCGGCGCTATTATGGGGAAATCTCATAGCAAGCGGCAGTTTTGCCAGCGTCACGAAGCCTGATTTCCTATCTTTGCTCAAAGGTATGGGTGAGAAGGAGTTGATCGTCCAGGACAGCTCAGGACTTCTGCTGCCAGGCGAGCTCGGGGAGCGTCTGATCAACCACTATGAGTTCTACACCGCCTTCACAAGCGATGAAGAGTTTCGTTTGCTCCGGGATGGCAAGCCACTTGGCTCGCTGCCCGTCAGCAAACCCCTGACCAAGGGCCAACGCATCATTTTTGGCGGCAAACGCTGGCAGGTTCAGGATGTCGACCTTGAAGCGAAGGTGATCATGGTCACGCCGGCGCGGGGCGGCGAGCCTCCTCAGTTTGATGGGCTAAGCGCGCAATTGGATGATCGCGTCAGGCTTGAAATGCGAAATGTGCTGATGGAAACCACCCCCTGTCCCTTCTTGGACAAACACGCTCAAGCCCTCCTGGAGGAGGCTCGGAGTAACTTCCGTGCCCTAGGCCTGGATAGCACGGCGATTGTTGGCTCTGCTTGCGTAAGCCACGTGGCGACCTGGCGAGGGGATTACACCAACGATGCGCTGGCGTTATTACTCAGGCATGTGGGCATTCAGTGCGAAAACAACGGACTCTTCCTGGAGGTTGCTTTCGGTCAGGAAGACACGTTGCGAGCGTTGCGCGTGGTCGGTCAAATGGACGTTTCGGACGTGGAGCCCATATTGGATAGCGTCGAAAACATGATCCGAGAAAAATGGGATTGGGCCCTTCCCCGCTCACTCCTGATGAAGTCGTTTGCCTCAAGCCATCTTGATCTCCAAGCCGCGGTCACCACAGCTCGACTTCTTGCTCTGGAAGCGTAGAGAGGAATGACTATAGCACTACTCTCCTACGATCCGTCGCCCATTTTTTCGAGGTCGGCTTCTACTTTGGCAAGCTTTTGCATCAACTCAGCTTCTCTCAACTTCCCTGCGGCGGCCTCGGACAGGGCATCGCCAGCCTCTTTAGCCTTGGTTTCCAATTGCTGAGAGAGTAGTTCTTTAGCACCTTCTGCTCGGGCGGTCGCAGCATTGGCAATGCCGAGGTCGCCACGCAGCGCTTCTACCTCCTCACGACGCTGTGAGGCTTCCCTGGCATGTTGGCGATTCTCGGCAATGAAGCGCTCGTTATCCCTGATCAAACGGGAGATCTCTTCCTGCTTAACCATCAATGTCTGCTGCAGGACGGTCACCTCTTGCTGCACCTGGTAGACCTGGGACTCATGGCGGCTCAAATCCTGCTCTCGCTGTTCCTTGACCGAAGCACGATAGTGTTCGAGGGCCTCCCGGGCATGCGCATGTTTTTGCTCCAAAGACTGGATCTGCCCGTCCTTCTCTTGAACCCGCACCTCTAGATCAGTGCAGCTCTGGCTGAGCCTGGCGTTCCGGGTGAGCTCGGTCTGCAGCGTGGAATGAGTCGTTTTGAGCTCTTCATCCTGAGTTTGCAGGGCGGACTGCAGCTTGGTGATCTCGTCATTCGCTTGATTCAGCTGCCTTTGAAGTGTACCAACCTCCTGCTTCATTGCCTGGCGCTCAAGATC
>NZ_BCBD01000310.1:0-1780 GCF_001320345.1 Pseudomonas sp. NBRC 111127
CCAAGCGTTTGCAGAAAGAAGGCATCATCGAGCGCTTCAACCAGAAGTCAGGCATCTTCACCCTGACCCGGATGAGCAACGACGACTGCATGTATCTGGATCGTAAAAGCCGCCTGTGCACCATTTATGACAAGCGCCCGGACACCTGCCGCAACCACCCCAAGGTTGGCCCGCGGCCGGGGTATTGTGCGTACAAGCCCAAGGTGGTCGGGCGCTAAGCGTTAGCCGTCAAGGGCCTCTTCGCGGGCTTGCCCGCTCCCACAGGATCTGCGCGATCCTCAAGGCCTGTGCAGTACCTGTGGGAGCGGGCAAGCCCGCGAAAAGGGCCAACGCAAATTCTGCAAGCATAAAAAAACGCCCCCGGCCTTTCGACCGGGGGCGCTTTTATTCAGCCTGAGCTAACTCAGTTCTTGGCTTTCTTGGCAGCGCGGGTGCGCTCGCCTTCGTCCAGGATCTTCTTGCGCAGACGGATCGACTTAGGCGTGACTTCGCACAGCTCGTCGTCCTGGATGAATTCCAGGGCCTGTTCCAGGGTGTGGCGAACAGGCGGTACCAGGGCGATGACTTCGTCTTTGCCCGAAGCACGCATGTTGTCGAGCTTTTTGCCCTTGGTCGGGTTCACGCCCAGGTCGTTGTCACGGCTGTTCAGGCCGATGATCTGACCGTTGTAGATCTCCTGGCCGTGTTCAACGAACAGCTTGCCGCGAGCCTGCAGGGTTTCCAGCGAGTAGGTCAGTGCCTTGCCGGTTTCGACCGACACCAGAACACCGTTCAGGCGGCCAGACATCTGGCCCGACTTCATGGTGTCGTAGCGGTCGAAGATCGAGGTCAGGATGCCTGCACCGTTGGTCAGGGTCAGGAACTGGTTACGGAAGCCGATCAGACCACGGGCTGGAATGTTGTATTCCAGGCGAACACGGCCCTTGCCATCCGGCACCATGTTGGTCAGGTCACCCTTACGCAGGCCCATCTCTTCCATGACCTTGCCCTGGGATTCTTCAGGGATGTCGATGGTGACGTTCTCGAACGGTTCCTGCTTCACGCCGTCGACTTCGCGGATGATCACTTCAGGGCGGCCAACAGCCATCTCGAAGCCTTCACGACGCATGGTTTCGATCAGTACCGACAGGTGCAGCTCGCCACGGCCCGATACCTTGAACTTGTCAGGGGAATCGGTTTCCTGAACGCGCAGGGCCACGTTGTACAGCAGCTCCTTGTCCAGACGGTCCTTGATGTTGCGGCTGGTCACGAACTTGCCTTCTTTACCGCAGAATGGCGAGTCGTTGACCTGGAAGGTCATCGAAACGGTTGGCTCGTCAACGGTCAGCGGCTTCATCGCCTCTACCGCGTCCGGGGCGCACAGGGTGTCGGAGATGAACAGCTCGTCGAAACCGCTGATGCAGACGATGTCGCCAGCCTGGGCTTCTTCGACGTCGACGCGGTGCAGGCCGTGGTGGCCCATCAGTTTCAGGATACGGCCGTTACGCTTCTTGCCGTTGGTGTCGATAGCGACAACCGGGGTGTTCGGCTTGACGCGACCACGGGCGATACGGCCAACGCCGATAACACCGAGGAAGCTGTTGTAGTCCAGTGCGGAGATCTGCATCTGGAACGGGCCGTCACGGTCAACAGACGGTGCTGGTACGTTGTCGACGATCGACTGGTACAGCGCAGTCATGTCTTCGCCCATGGCGGTGTGGTCCAGACCGGCGATGCCGTTCAGGGCCGAGGCGTAGACGACTTTGAAGTCCAGCTGTTCATCGGTGGCACCGAGGTTGTC
>NZ_BCBD01000311.1:0-1759 GCF_001320345.1 Pseudomonas sp. NBRC 111127
GAGAGGAGATGAAGGTCCTGGATTATGGCGCTGAGAGGAAATGGCAGGGCTCCGCCATGAAGACGGCGATTGCTTCAGGGCCGTCTAGGGCTGCTGCTGGGTCGTAGTCGTAAATTTTTTCGCTCATTCTGACCTCCACTCGCTGGCGAGTTTTTTAGCCGCTTCAATATCACGGCTTTGGCTGCTTTTGTCGCCGCCGCACAACAGCAAAACGAATTCATCACCTCGCTGCTGGAAATAGGGGTTGGGGGAGCAACGGAACAGAAAGTGCACTTAAGCTCAGTCGCTGCCCCGCAAACCCTTGCAACGTCTGGATAGTTTCGAAAAACGACCGTTTTATGAAACCGTTTCCGCTATCGCGAGGAAAGGTCACCAACACCCGAAAATCAGTGCAATAAACCTTTCTCACGAATCAAAGTTCGTTAATTCGCAGTCGCTGACGAGTAAAACGAACTCTAATTCGGCTTACGTTGGTTTTCAGTTCCATTGCTCCCCAACCCCCGATGTCGCCCGGGTGAAATTCGTAAAGTCCGCGCAACGGCTGGGCTTTAGCCTCGAAGAAGTGGCCGGGCTGTTGAGGCTCGATGACGGCGCTCACTGTGATGAAGCGCGCGTGCTCGCCGAGCAGAAGCTTGGGGATGTGCGTGGCAAGCTCGCGGATCTGCGACGGATCGAGTCTGTTTTGGTGCAACTGGTTCACGACTGTTGTGCGAGCCACGGGACCGTTTCCTGTCCGCTAATCGTTTCGCTGCATGGGTAAAACGCTCTGCGTTGGCCAGTGGTTGTGAAGGGAACCAGCGGACAAGGTCTACGGCTGCCGCGGCTGTGAAGCCGCACCGGTCACCGCCGACAAACCGGCTCAACTGATCGAAAAGAGCATGGCCAGTCCTAGCGTCCTGGCGATGCTGTTGATCACCAAATACGTCGATGGTCTGCCGCTGCACCGCTTCAAAAAAATCCTCGGTCGTCACGGCGTCGATATCCCCCGCCAAACCCTGGCGCGCTGGGTGATCCAGTGCGGCGAGCACCTGCAACCGCTGCTGAATCTGTCTACGAAAACAGCCCGGCGTGCCGCGTCGGCACGAAGGCCGTATTGCGGTGCAAACCAGCGATACGCGTTGGTGCTCGGACGGCTTTGAGTTCCGCTGCGAGGACGGAGCCAAATTGAGCGTAACCTTCGCCCTGGACTGCTGTGATCGCGAGGCCATCGGCTAGGTCGCGAGCCCGACCGGGTACAGCGGCGATGATATCCGCGACTTGATGCTGGAAAGCGTGGAGAGGCGCTTCGGTGATCAACTGCCCGCCACGCCGGTGCAATGGCTAAGCGATAACGGCTCGGCGTACACCGCCGACCAGACGTGCCTGTTTGCTCGACAGATCGGCTTGCAGCCGGTGACCCCCCAGTTCGCAGCCCGCAGAGCAACGGCATGGCCGAGAGCTTCGTGAAGACGATCAAGCGTGATTACGTGGCGCACATACCTAAGCCGGATCGAGAAACGGCACTACGTAACTTGGCCAATCCCTGTGATCCTGCGTGGTCGTCTTACTTTGCCCAACGTCGAGCTGCGATAGACGTGGATTGATTGCCCGGTACTAGACCATGGTGCTGACGAAAGACTTGAGCCGGATGAGGCGCGACTCTCATGCTCGGTTCTTTGGGGGCGGTGGCGCAGTAATGCGCTGCTGTTACCCGACGAAAGTGTACTTAAGCCCTACCATCTTATCTCGGCGCCATAAACCAGGACCTTCATCTCCTCCC
>NZ_BCBD01000312.1:0-1746 GCF_001320345.1 Pseudomonas sp. NBRC 111127
TGGACATCACCGAGCACTCGATGTGCCAGCCCGGACGGCCCGGGCCCCATGGCGACTCCCAGCTTGGCTCGCCCGGCTTGACGCCCTTCCACAGCACGAAATCGAGCGGGTCTTGCTTGGCCTCGTCGACCTCGATGCGGGCGCCGATGCGCAGGTCTTCGATCTTCTTGCGCGACAGCTTGCCGTAGCCCACGAACTTGCCGACGCGGTAGTACACGTCGCCATTGCCCGGCGCGTAGGCATACCCCTTGTCGATCAGGGTCTGGATCATCGCGTGCATGCCGGCGATATGGTCGGTGGCACGCGGTTCCTGGTCTGGCGGCAGGATGTTCAGGCGGCGCTCGTCTTCGTGCATCGCGTCGATCATGCGCGCCGTGAGGGCGTCGAAGCTTTCGCCGTTCTCGTTGGCACGGTTGATGATCTTGTCATCGATGTCGGTGATATTGCGCACGTAGGTCAGCTCGTAACCGCTCTTGCGCAGCCAGCGGGTGACCAGGTCGAACGCCACCATGCTGCGGCCGTGGCCCAGGTGGCAGTAGTCGTACACGGTCATGCCGCAAACGTACATGCGCACCTTGTTACCATCCAGCGGCTTGAAGGTTTCCTTGGCTTTGGTCAGGGTGTTGTAGATGGTTAGCACGGCGGTTCCTCAGCTGCCCCAGGAGTCACGCAGGGTGACGGTGCGGTTGAACACCGGGCGGCCCGGCTGGCTGTCTTTCAGGTCGGCGCAGAAGTAGCCTTCGCGCTCGAACTGGAAACGGTCCTCGGGCTGCGCCTGGGCCAACGACGGCTCGGCACGGCAACCGCTGAGCACTTGCAGCGAGTCGGGGTTGATGTTGTCGAGGAAGCTGCCGCCCTCTTCGGTCTTTTCCGGGTTGGCCGAGCGGAACAGGCGATCGTACAGGCGCACTTCGCACTCGACGCTGCCTTCGGCCGGCACCCAGTGGATCACGCCTTTGACCTTGCGGCCTTCCGGGTTCTTGCCCAGGGTGTCCGGGTCGTACGAGCAATGCAGTTCGACGATGTTGCCGTCGGCGTCCTTGATGGCTTCGTCGGCACGGATCACGTAGCTGCCCCGCAGGCGCACCTCACCGGCTGGCTCGAGGCGCTTGTAGCCCTTGGGCGGGGTTTCCATGAAGTCGTCGCGGTCGATGTACAGCTCGCGGGAGAACGGCAGCACCCGCACGCCCATGTCTTCCTTCGGGTGGCGTGGCAGCTCCAGTTGCTCGACCTGGCCCTGCGGGTAGTTGGTAATGACCACCTTCAGCGGGCGCAGCACGCACATGGCACGCGGTGCGGTGCGGTCCAGGTCGTCACGGATGCTGAACTCGAGCATCGACATGTCCACTACGCCATCGGACCGGTTGGTGCCGATCATTTCGCAGAAGTTGCGGATCGAGGCCGGGGTGTAGCCACGGCGGCGGAAGCCGGACAAGGTCGACATGCGCGGGTCGTCCCAGGC
This sequence comes from Pseudomonas sp. NBRC 111127, assembly GCF_001320345.1. Classification (NCBI taxonomy): domain Bacteria; kingdom Pseudomonadati; phylum Pseudomonadota; class Gammaproteobacteria; order Pseudomonadales; family Pseudomonadaceae; genus Pseudomonas; species Pseudomonas sp. NBRC 111127. Next base: position 1,463 of record NZ_BCBD01000312.1, read on the forward strand.
GTCGACGTGCTTTTCGTCCACCAACTGCTTGAGCTTGCGCTTGGAGGTGATGGTGTAGTTGAGGTTCAGCCGGCTGAACTCGTACTGGCGCGGGTGTGCCGGCACGGGCAGGTTATCGAGGAACCAGTCGTACAGCGGGCGATGGCCTTCGAACTCCAGGGTGCAGATCGAGTGGGTGATGCCCTCGATGGCGTCCGACTGGCCGTGTGTGAAGTCGTAGTTGGGGTAGATGCACCACTTGTCACCGGTCTGGTGGTGGTGGGCATGGCGGATGCGGTACAGGA
>NZ_BCBD01000313.1:0-1724 GCF_001320345.1 Pseudomonas sp. NBRC 111127
CATCGGCCAAGCCTGCGTAGTCGGTGTAGTCGGCGGCCAGGTCCAGCACTTGCACGTTCGCCGCCAGGCTCAGCCCGAGGTCGCCCTGGCCGAGCAGCAACTGCAGGCCGCTGTCCTCGATCATGTAGTGCAGGCGCTCCAGCGGGTAGGCCGGGTCCAGCGGCACGTAGGCGCCACCGGCCTTGAGGATGGCCAGCAGGCCGACCACCATCTCCAGCGAGCGCGGCGCGGCCAGGCCCACCAGCACGTCCGGGCCGACGCCTTGGGCGATCAGCGCATGGGCGACCTGGTTGGCCCGGCGGTTCAGCTCGGCATAGCTCAACTGTTCGCCTTCACAGACCAGCGCCGGCGCTTGCGGCGCGCGGGCCGCCTGGGCTTCGATAAGGCGATGCAGCGGCTGGCTCGGCATGAAGGTGGCCGGGGCACTATTCCAGGCCTGTACCGCAACCTGGCGTTGCTGGTCATCGAGCAATTGCAACGCTTCGACAGGCACCTGCGCGCCGTGTTCGAGCATCTGCAGCAGCAAGTGACGCAGTTGCTGGCCGATCTGCTCGATGATCGCCGCGCTGAACGCCTGCCGGTCATAGCTGCAGCGCAGCGACAGGTTGTTTTCCAGGCCGACCACCAGGGTCAGCGGATAGTTGCTCTGCTCCTGTGTGCGCACCGGGCCAAAGCGCAGCCCCGAGGGCGAACCACGCTCCAGGGCCTCGGCCACCGGGTAGTTTTCGAACACCAGCAGACTGTCGAACAGCGCGTCACCGCCCTGCCCGGCCCAGCGCTGGATGTCGAACAGTGGCGTGTGCTCGTGTTCGCGGATGCGCAGGTTGAGCGCCTGCAAATCGTCCAGCCAGTCGCCAAGCGCCTGCCCGGCGGTGCACGGCACGATCACCGGCAAGGTGTTGATGAACAGGCCGATCTGCTGCTCGATACCGGCCAGCTCGGCCGGTCGACCGGCCATGGTGGCGCCGAACGACACGCAGTCCTGGCCGACACGACGCTGCAGCAACAAGGCCCAGGCACCCTGCACCAAGGTGTTGACGGTGACCTTGCGCTCACGGGCGAAGCGGCCCAGGCGTGCGGTGGTCTGCGCATCGATCGACAGGCTGTGCTCGGCGTAGCCTTCGACACCGACATGTTGACAGGTGCTGGCCAGGCGGGTGGGCGCTTGCAGTGCGGCCAGTTGCCCGCGCCAGAACGCTTCGCTCTGTGCTCGGTCCTGGCGCTGCAACCAGCCAATGTAGTCGCCAAAGCGGCCCGCCGCCTGCGTGGGCCGCTCGCCACAGTAGCGTTGCAGCACTTCACCCAGCAGTTGCGCATTGCTCCAGCCGTCCATGAGGATGTGATGGCTGGTGTAGACCAGTGCATGGCGGTCATCTTCCAGGCGCACCAGCACCAGGCGCAGCAATGGCGCCTGCAGTACATCGAAGCCGCGCCCACGTTCTTCGGCGGCCAGTGTCGGGAGCGCATGCGCCAGGTCATCACGGCCGCGCCAGTCCAGCTCGCTGAACGGCACACGGGCCTCGCGCAGCACTACCTGCACCGGCTGGGCCTGGTCGGCGGACCAGACGAAGACACAACGCAGACTGTCATGAGCCTGGAGCACTGCGTTCCAGGCCGCCTCGAAGCGTGCCACATCCAGGCCTGCGACCTCGACCTGCATCTGGTTGATGTAGTCGCCGTCGCTCTCGCCGAACGTGGAATGGAACAGCATGCCCTGCTGCATT
>NZ_BCBD01000314.1:0-1697 GCF_001320345.1 Pseudomonas sp. NBRC 111127
AGCGCCAGGTAGCGCGCTGGCCGTGGTAAGCGACGCATCAGTTGTCTCGCTCGTCCTTCACCACTTCACCGGTCTTGGCGTCCAGTGCCACGTCCCATTCCACGTTCTGGGTATCGCGCAGCTCGACTTTGTAGATGTAACGGCCGTACTCGTCTTCCAGCTCGGAATCGGTAACGGTGGCGCCGGGGTGCTTGGCCATGGCAGTGGCCTTGAGTTCGTCCAGCGACTTGATTGTCTTGGCGTTTACCAGTTTGACCACTTCGTCGGGCTGCACATCCTTGGCGAAAGCGGCATTGGCGCCCAGGGCAAGGGCGGCGGCGGTGAACAGGGCAGTCAAGGTTTTCATCGTGCTTCTCTCCTGAGAGCTGTACAAGTTGTCTACGGGGTTAAGATTACCCGGCGGTCCTTAATTCAACCTGAAAGCAACGGGCGGCATGATAGCGCAGCCTGCGGGGCCGTGTGATGTTCCACCGCGCCGTTGCATCGGCACGCAGTCTTCGCTTCACCGAACCTTATAATCACCGGCTCGATACCCAGGAGATCCGTCATGAGCGCCATCCACATCAAATACCCTGCGCTCACGTTCAAGGCGGGCCAACGTGCCCTGCAGCACATCCGCGAGCGCGGGCTACAGGCGGCCGATGTGGGTGTGCTGCCAGGCGCAGCGGGCGGGCCGAAGCCACTCGGCATCCAAGGCCTGGACCTGGCCCTGTTCGGTGAGTGGCTACCGTCGGCACCCCGCCAACGCGCACTGATCGGCGCCTCGATCGGCGCCTGGCGCTTCGCCAGTGCCTGCCTGCAAGACCCGGTGGCCGGCATCCGCCGGCTTGGCGAACTGTATACCGAGCAAGACTTCGCCAAAGGGGTAACACCGGCCGAAATCAGCCGCAGTTGCGCAACAATGCTCGATGACCTGCTGCAGGGCCGCGACGCCCAGTTGCTGGCCAACCCGCACTATCGCCTGAACATCCTGGTGGTGAAAAGCCATGGTCAACTCGCCCACGACCAGCGTGCCCGCCTGGGCCTCGGTCTGGGCTCGGTGGTCGCCAGCAATCTATTGGGCCGGGCACGCCTGGCGCGCCACTTCGAGCGCATCATCCTGCATGACGGGCGTAGCGCGCCGCCGCTCGATGCCTTGACCGACTTCCCTTCGCGCTGCCTGCCGCTGGACCTGGCCAACCTGCGCCAGGCCCTGCTCGCCTCGGGCTCGATCCCGATGGTCATGCAGGGAGTGAAGGATATTCCTGGGGCGGGCGCCGGTACTTACCGCGACGGCGGCTTGCTCGATTACCACCTCGACCTGCCTTACCACGGCGACGACCTGGTGCTGTACCCGCACTTCACCGACAAGGTCATACCCGGCTGGTTCGACAAGGCGCTGCCCTGGCGCAAGGGCGATGCCAGGCGGCTGCAGAACGTGTTGCTGATGACGCCCTCACCGCACTATATGGCCGCCCTGCCCTTCGGCAAGTTGCCAGACCGCAACGACTTCAAGCGTTTCATGGGCGATGCCGCGGGGCGCAAACGCTATTGGTACAAGGCTATTGCCGAAAGCCAGCGGCTGGGCGACGAATTGCTGGAACTGGTCGCCACCGGGCGGCTGCATGAACGCCTGCAAGCCTTGTAGCGGTCATGCTGTTAAACTGCGCGCATTATTGATTCACTCAGAGTTCTGACAGCGTGGAAATCTTCAAGGA
>NZ_BCBD01000315.1:0-1679 GCF_001320345.1 Pseudomonas sp. NBRC 111127
CTTCGATCAGTTGCTGGATGCTCTGCTGCAGCGGGTACTGTTCAGCGGTGACGTTCCACGTGACCAGGGTGCGCTCGCGCTCGGCAGCCGCCAGCAATGGCAGTTCGGCCACCGGTTGGTGCGGTTGCTCGACAATGGCTTGCAGCAGGTTCAGCCAATGCTCACCCAGGCGCACGATGGTGGCGTGGTCGAACAGGTCAGTGGCGTAGATCAGCGAAGCGCTCAGCCCTTCAGCGGTCTCGCAGGTGTCCAGGCTCAGGTCGAACTGAGTGGTGTCGTTGTCCCAGGCCATGGCCTGGACCGCCAAGCCTGGCACGGCGCGTACCGGCGCAAGCGCGGCGGCCTGGTGGTTGAACATCACCTGGAACAACGGGCTGTGGCTGAGGCTGCGGGTGGGCGCCAGCGCATCCACCAGTTGCTCGAATGGCAGGTCCTGGTGCGCCTGGGCGCCCAACGCAGCCTGCCGCACCTGTTGCAGCAGCACGCCGAACGGCTGGCGTGGATCGATATCGGCCCGCAGTACCAGGGTGTTGACGAAGAAGCCGATCAGCCCCTCGGTCTCGACCCGGTTGCGGTTGGCCACCGGCACGCCGACGCGGATGTCGCGCTGCCCACTGTAGCGATGCAGCAAGGCCTGGAACGACGCCAGCAGCACCATGAACAGGGTCGCGCCCTGGCGGCGGGCCAATGCCTCGAGGCCGTCCTTCAACGCCGACGGCACGGCCAGGTCGAGCTGGGCCCCGCGATAGCTCTGCTCGGCAGGACGCGGGCGGTCCAGCGGCAAGGCCAGCACATCCTGCTCGCTGCCCAGTTGCCCGACCCAGTAGGCCAGTTGCCGCTCACGCTCACCAGCCTCCATCCACTCACGCTGCCAACGGGCGTAGTCGGCATATTGCAGCGCCAGGGCAGGCAGTGGGGCGGCATCGCCTTCGCGGTAGCGGGTATAGCCATCGATCAGTTCGCCAACCATCAGCTGCATGGATGCGGCATCCGAGACGATATGGTGCTGAGTCAGCACCAGCACCTGGTCGTCGGCCGCCAGCTCCAGCAGACGGGCTCGCAGCAGCGGGCCGCGCGCCAGGTCGAACGGCAGGCGGATTTCCTCGGCGACACGCGCCCCAAGGGTGGCCTCGTCCGCCAGTCGTTCATGGGCGATGACCCGCGCAGCCGAGCGCTCGATCACCTGGACGATGCCCTGGTCGCTTTCGACGAAGCGGGTACGCAGGGTCTCATGACGCTCGACCAGCGCATCGAAGCTGTGTTGCAGCGCCGCACGATCGAGGCTGCCGTTCAGGCGCAGGACCATGGGGATGTGGTAGGCGCTGCTGTGGGGCTCCAGCTGCCAGAGGAACCACTGGCGTTGCTGGGCATAGGACACCGGCAGCGCCGCATCGCGCGGCGTCGGCCGGATGGCCGGGGCCCGCGCCGCCAACGACGGTGCTGGCAGGCTGGCGACGAAGCTCTGCAGGCTGGCATGCTCGAACAGCACCTTGAGCGGTGCGTCTATGCCTAGCGCGCGCAGGCGCGAGAACACCTGGGTAGCCAACAGCGAATGCCCGCCCAGTTCGAAGAAGTTGTCCGCCAGGCCGACCCGCTCAAGCCCGAGCACCTGCGCCCAGATCGCCGCGACCTGTTGTTCCAGTTCACTCTGCGGCGCCACGTAGGCACGCTGCGATTGC
>NZ_BCBD01000316.1:0-1624 GCF_001320345.1 Pseudomonas sp. NBRC 111127
AGCCTTGAAAACAAAGCCACTTCAAAAGTGGCGGACTCAGCAGGATTCGAACCTGCGACCGCTCGGTTCGTAGCCGAGTACTCTATCCAGCTGAGCTATGAGTCCGTGTCTTGCCGCGCATTATAGGTCGCTGAAACATTTTTGCAAGAACGTTTTCATTTAAAATCAACTACTTAGCGTTCCTGCCCGTTACAGCGCCCTACGCAAATAATGGCGGTGAAGGGGGGATTCGAACCCCCGATACCCTTATGAGGTATACTCCCTTAGCAGGGGAGCGCCTTCGGCCACTCGGCCACCTCACCGCAACACGAGGCGAATATTAAAGAACCTCTTTCACCTTTGCAACCCTTTTTTTGAAAAAAACTTCAAAAAAATTAAAGGCTTGGCTCTTCATCCTTCTCTTTCTTGATCCGCAGGTAGATTTCCTCGCGGTGAACAGCCACTTCCTTCGGCGCGCTAACGCCTATACGTACCTGGTTGCCCTTCACGCCGAGCACCGTCACGGTAATCTCGCCGTCTCCAATGATCAGGCTCTCGGCGCACCGACGAGTCAGAATCAACATAGCTTTCTCCTTACGCAAAACATTCAGGGGTAACAGTCTTGGGGTCAGGGCCGGCCGCGGACGACGACCAGCCCGGCAGCACGCTGCACAGGGCAGGACAGGGCCTGCGCAGCGAGCAGAAACACGAAGGGCGCGGCTGGTGCCGCGCCCTTGCAGTGCAGCGCCTTACTCGCCCTGTCGGGCAGGGGCGTCAAGCTCGAACGCGGTGTGCAGCGCGCGTACGGCCAGCTCCAGGTACTTTTCTTCGATCACGACCGAAACCTTGATCTCGGAGGTGGAGATCATCTGGATGTTGATGCTCTCCTTGGCCAGCGCCTCGAACATGCGGCTGGCAACCCCGGCGTGCGAGCGCATGCCGACGCCAACGATGGAGACCTTGGCGATCTTGGTGTCGCCGATCACTTCGCGGGCACCGATTTCGCGGGCGGTGTTTTCCAGCACGCTCTGCGCCTTCTCGTACTCGTTGCGGTGCACGGTGAAGGTGAAGTCGGTGGTGTTATCGTGGGCAACGTTCTGCACGATCATGTCCACTTCGATGTTCGAAGCACTGATCGGGCCGAGGATCTTGAAGGCCACGCCCGGGGTGTCCGGCACGCCGCGAATGGTCAGCTTGGCTTCATCACGGTTGAAGGCGATACCGGAAATGATCGGCTGTTCCATGGATTCCTCTTCATCAATGGTAATGAGGGTACCCGGACCCTCCTTGAAGCTGTGCAGCACGCGCAGCGGAACGTTGTACTTGCCGGCGAACTCCACCGAACGGATCTGCAGCACCTTGGAACCGAGGCTGGCCATTTCCAGCATCTCTTCGAAGGTGATCTTCTCCAGGCGACGGGCCTGCGGCACTACGCGCGGGTCGGTGGTGTAGACGCCATCCACATCGGTGTAGATCTGGCACTCGTCAGCTTTCAGCGCCGCCGCCAGGGCCACGCCGGTGGTGTCGGAGCCGCCGCGACCGAGGGTGGTGATGCTGCCGTGCTCGTCGACCCCCTGGAAGCCCGCAACCACGACCACGCGGCCTTCCTTGAGGTCGGCACGAATCTTGTGGTCGTCGATTTGCA
>NZ_BCBD01000317.1:0-1607 GCF_001320345.1 Pseudomonas sp. NBRC 111127
CCGGCACAGACTGAATTCAGTCGTCTGTAGCCTTGATCGACTTGGGCGACAAACGCAGGCTGCGCAAACTGCGTTTCACGCTTTTCAGGTGGTTGACCAGGCTCGGCCCACGCGCCATGGCCACACCCATGGCCAGTACGTCGATCACCACCAGGTGGGCAATGCGCGAGGTCAACGGGGTATAGATTTCGGTGTCTTCATGCACGTCGATCGCCAGGTTGACCGTCGACAACTCGGCCAGCGGTGTCTGGCTGGGGCTCAGGGTAATCAGGTTGGCCCCGCTCTCGCGTACCAGGTTGGCGGTGATCAACAGGTCCTTGGAGCGGCCGGACTGGGAGATACACACGGCCACATCGCCCGGCTTCAAGGTCACCGCCGACATGGCCTGCATGTGCGGGTCGGAATACGCCGCCGCGCTCAGCAGCAGGCGAAAGAACTTGTGCTGGGCATCTGCCGCTACAGCCCCCGAGGCACCAAAGCCGTAGAACTCCACACGCTGGGCCTGCGCCATGGCGCTCACCGCCTGCTGGAGCGCCAGCGGGTCGAGGTGCTCGCGCACCTCCATCAGGGTGTGCAGGGTAGTGTCGAAGATTTTCAGGCTGTAGTCGGCGACCGAGTCGTCTTCGTGGATGGCGAACTGGCCGAAGCTGGCCCCGGCGGCCAGGCTCTGAGCCAGCTTCAGCTTCAGGTCCTGAAAGCCCGTGCAACCGATGGCCCTGCAGAAACGCACGATGGTGGGTTCGCTGATACCTACGCTGTGCGCCAGGTCGGCCATGGAGCTGTGCATGACGGCAGCCGGGTCGAGCAGCACGTGGTCGGCCACTTTCAGTTCCGATTTGCGCAGCAGGTGGCGCGATTGGGCGATATGTTGCAACAGATTCACGGGCTGGACTCGGTTATGATCGGCTGGCCGGGTTGTAGCTTTCTTGTAGTTATACTACATGGACGCCAACCCGCCCAGTTAAACGAACGTGGAGAGTGGTGGTTTGACTATTCCTTGCGACATTCTGGTATTCGGCGGCACCGGCGATCTGGCCCTGCACAAACTGCTTCCGGCGCTCTACCACCTGTTCCGCGAGGCCCGCCTCAACCCTGCAGTACGCGTCATCGCACTGGCCCGCCGCAACCTGCCACGCAATGACTACCTGAAGCTCGCCGAGCGCCACTGCCGGGCACAGGTTGCCCGTACCGACTTTGACGAAGAAGTGTGGCAGCGTTTTTCCGCACGCCTCGACTACTTCCCCATGGACGCGTCGCAGAGCGCCGATTTCGGCCGCCTGGCGCGCTACCTGGGTGAACCCGGCGGGCTCACGCGCATCTTTTACCTGGCCACCGCACCCAAGCTGTTCGTCCCCATTGCCAACCACCTGCACACCGCCGGCCTGGCCGACGGCGAAGCACGCATCGTGCTGGAGAAGCCGATCGGCCACTCGCTGGAATCGGCCACCGCCATCAACGAAGCGATTGGCGCAGTGTTCGAAGAAACCCAGGTATTCCGTATCGACCACTACCTGGGCAAGGAAACCGTGCAGAACCTGATGGCGCTGCGCTTTGCCAACGCCCTGCTGGAGCCGGTGTGGCGCAACAACCAGGTCGATCACGTGCAG
>NZ_BCBD01000318.1:0-1559 GCF_001320345.1 Pseudomonas sp. NBRC 111127
CGCTGGGCATTCATATTGGCCAGGTCGACATCAAGAACGGCTCGGCCAACTTTGCCGACCTGTCCCTTACCCCCAACTTCGCCACCGCCGTGCAGCAACTCAACGGGCAGATCGGCACCATCGACAACCGCAAGCCGGTGCCAGCCAAGGTTGACGTAAAAGGCAAGGTCGACCGCTACGCGCCGGTTACCATCAAGGGCGCCCTGAACCCGTTCAACCCGCTGGCCAGCCTGGATATCGCCACCAGCTTCAAGCGCGTCGAGCTGACCACCTTGACGCCCTATTCCGGCAAATTCGCCGGTTACCGCATCCGCAAAGGCCGGCTCAACCTCGACTTGCACTACCTGATCACCAATGGCCAGCTCAAAGCCGAGAACAAGGTGGTGGTGGAGCAACTGCAGTTAGGTGAGAAAGTCGACAGCCCGGATGCGGTCGACCTGCCGATCCGCCTGGCGGTGGCGTTGTTGAAGGACACGCAAGGCAAGATCTCGATTGAGCTGCCGGTGTCGGGCGACCTCAACAACCCGCAGTTCAGCGTGATGCCGATCGTCTGGCAAACCCTGCGCAACCTGGTGCTGCGGGCAGCCCAGGCGCCCTTCAAGTTCATCGGTGGGCTGATCACTGGCGGCGGTTCGCAAGACCTGGGTAACGTCGCCTTCGCCCCCGGTTCCAGTACCCTCAGTGGCGATGCCCAGGCGGCGCTGGACAAGCTGGCTTCCGCGCTTAAAGAACGCCCGGAATTGCGCCTGGAAATCGAGGGCACCAGCGCCCAGGCCAGCGATGGCCCATTGATTGCCCAGCAACGCCTGGAACGTGAGTATCAGGCCACCTGGTACAAGATATTGCAGCGCCGCGGCGACAAGGTGCCTGCCAATGCCTCGATGCTGGTGGTCGACGACAGCGACAAACCCGCGATGCTCGAAGGCATCTACCGTACGCGCCTGAAGCAACAACCGCCGGCCGAATGGGAGCAACTAAGCCGTGACGAACGCACCGCCAAGTTGCGCGATGCGGTGATCAAGTCGTGGGCGGAGAGTACTGCATTGTTGCGCACGCTGGGTCAGGAGCGGGCCAGCAGCATCAAGGATTACCTGGTCGACAAAGGCAAGCTGGAAGATGACCGGGTGTACTTCATCGACACCAGCCTGGGCCAGCCCGAGAAAGACGGCCGGGTGGTCACCCCGATGCATCTGGATGCTGAGTAATTAGCAAGCCTGACGCGCCCCTGTGGGAGCGGCCTTGTGTCGCGAAAGGGCCGCAAAGCGGCCCCAGCAATTGATAAATCGCTGCTGAAACCCTGGGGCCGCTGCGCGGCCCTTTCGCGACACAAGGTCCGCTCCCACAGAGGCGGGCGCAGGCTTCAGACCAACCGCTGCCCCGACACCGCCGGGTGATACAGCGGCTGCACCTTGTTCCCCGCCGGGTCCAGCAGGTGGAAGCTGCGCGCGCCATCACCATGGTTGAAAGGCCGGTCGAGCAAGGTCACCCCTCGGGCCTTGAAGTACGCATACCAGGCCTCCAGTTCCTCGACGCTGTCCACGATGAACCCGTAATGATCC
>NZ_BCBD01000319.1:0-1505 GCF_001320345.1 Pseudomonas sp. NBRC 111127
GTACAGTGCCCCGCCCACCACCAACGCTTCGCGTGCCTGCTGGAACATGCGCCAGGCAAGAAAATCGCCAACCACCTGTTGCTGGTGGAACGGCGGGTTGCAGAGCACCACATCCAGCGACTGTTTCTCGACCCCGGCCAAGCCGTCGGCTGCTTCGAAGGTGGCCGGCCGCTCACCCAAGGCGGCGCGCCAGTTCTCCCGTGCCGATTGCACCGCCATGTACGACTCGTCCACCAAGGTGTACTCGGCATCCGGGTTGGCCAGGGCACTGGCAATGGCCAGCACCCCGTTGCCACAGCCCAGGTCTGCTACCCGCGCGCGGCCGAGATTGCGTGGCAGGTGCGGCAGGAACGCCCGTGTGCCGATATCCAAGCCCTCACGGCAGAACACGTTGGCATGGTTGAGCAATTCCAGCGCCGGCGTGTCCAGGCGGTAACGGCTAGGGTAGGGCGAGCGGGCCAGGGGCCGCTCTGCCAGCGTCGCGGTGAGCAGGCGGGCCTTCTTTTGCGCCAGCGAAGCCTGCACCGGGCCGATGTATTTCTCCAACAGGTCACCGGCCGCGCGTGGCAAGTGCTTGACCATTGCCCCGGCAATCACCTGCGCAGCGGGTGCCAGCTGCCCCTGCAGGCGAATCAGTTGCTCTTCGAGCAGGGCCAGGGTTTTAGGCACGCGCAGCAGCACCCGGTCGAACGGGCCCTGCCAGTGCTCGCTGGCTGGCACGAACGGCACGCTGTCGAACGGCAGGCCATTGCGCGCCAGGTTCTTTTCCAGGGCCATGTGCGCCAGGTGGGAGTCGCCGCTGCTGGTCACCTGCACCTTGCCAGCCAGGCTGGCGGCCACGGCCCCGAAGCTGTCGTTGAGCACCAGCACCCGGCAGTTGGCGTCAGGTGCCTGCGCGTGCAACTGCGCGAGCAGGTATTCGTCGGCGGCATCGAAAGCCTGCAAAGGGTCGTTGGCCTGTTCGGGCTGGCGGATCAGGTCGAGTTCGGCGTAAGGGGTGGTCAACAGGGGCATGGCGTCTGGCTCGGGTATGAAACTGCCCGTTGCGGTTCGCCCCGGGCTTTGCCAGGCGATTCTACAGGGCTTTGCCCCGGGTCGCAGGTCTGAAGGTCAGATCCAGCCGCGCAACGCGGCAATGGCGATGGCGCCAGCCTTGTTGGCGGCATTGGTCTTGGTGATCACGCTGCGGATATGGAAATTCACCGTGCTTTGCGACAACGACAGAATGCAGGCAACGTCGGCAGCGGTCTTGCCAGCGGCGGACCATTTCAGCACTTCCAGTTCACGCGCGCTCATCTTCGGTTGTGGCGGGCACAACGCGTTCAGGTGGTGTTCGCCGAGCACGGCATGCAGCGTGTGGCACAGCCACTGCACACTGCCGGCCTTCTCGTAGAGTTCGGTGATGTCGATGCTGCCCGCCGGGCGGGCCACGCTGATCTGGCTTTCGTTGTGTTGCAGGTCGTGCAGCGACTGCGTCCAACCGTGACGCAGGCCATGTTGGCAGG
>NZ_BCBD01000320.1:0-1392 GCF_001320345.1 Pseudomonas sp. NBRC 111127
TTGGTAAGCGGAATTGCCGATTTTCTTCACGACGTCGGCCGGGATGGGCACGAACACCACCGGCAGTGTCGCCGCCAGGTCACGGATAGCTGCCTGGCCGAGGCCCGAAGACTGCAGAGTGGCATCCAACTGACGATTCTTGATCAGTTCGACGGACTCTGCGTAAGGCAGGTATTCGACCTTGCCCATATCCTGGTAAGTGAGCCCCGCTGCCCTGAAGATGGCCCGTGCGTTGAGCTCCGTGCCTGATTTAGGTGCTCCGACCGAAATGCGCTTACCCTTGAGGTCCTCAAGCGATTTGATCCCCGATTCCTGGCTGGCGACGATCTGGATGTAATTGGGGTACGTTCCGGCAATGGCCCGGAGTTTCTTCAGCGGGGCCTTGAAACCGGCCTCGGCGTCACCTTTCCAGGCATCTGCCACCGAGTCGCCCAAGGCGAATGCCAGTTCACCGCGGCCAGCTTGCAGCAAGTTGAGATTTTCTACCGATGCCTTGGTGGCCTGAACTGTAGTCTTGCTGCCTTCGATCTCATGGCTGTAGATCTGCGAGATACCGACGCCGACGGGATAGTAGACGCCGCTGGTTCCCCCTGTAAGGATATTGATGAAGGTGGGTGCAGCCTGGGCTGTGGCGCAAGCGGCTAAAACAGTGCCGGCCAATGCCAGGCGAAGGGCTCGGTTCATGGTGTCGTTCTCCAGTTGTTGTTTTTATCCTGCGCATAAACCTAGATCGAATCTGCCGTGCTTGCCCATCTTTTGGCCCTGAACCGGTCGCTGTAAATGCCTAGAACCGCCAAAATGCAGGTGCCACGAGCACCAATACGGTGAGGATTTCAAGGCGACCCAGGAGCATGCCGAGGGTCAACAACCATTTCGCCGAGTCGGGCAGCGAGGCAAAGTTGCCGGCTGGTCCAATCACCGTGCCCAGGCCTGGACCGACGTTGCACACGGCCGTGGCCGCAGCACTCAAGGCAGTGGTCCAGTCGAGCCCGATCAGGGACAGTAGCAGGGCAATTACTGCAATCGTGATGGAGAAGAAGAACGAAAAGGTCAGTAGCGAACGCACGATCTCCTCGTCAATGGGGTGGCCATTGTATTTCTTCGAGATTGTCGCCCGAGGGTGAATCAACTGCTTCAGGCTGCTGATCAGCAACGATGCAGCCACTTGGAAACGGAAAATTTTCAAGCCGCCGGCCGTAGATCCTGAGCACCCTCCGATGAACGTCAGGTAGAAAAACAACAGTACGGAAAAGCTGCCCCACAGCGTGTAGTCACCAACCGCGATACCCGTTGTGGTAACCACTGACGTGACATTGACCGCAACGATTCGTAAGGCATCCCACCATGACAGACCGCTGTGCCAACACAACCAACTACCCACCAAGATCCACG
>NZ_BCBD01000321.1:0-1353 GCF_001320345.1 Pseudomonas sp. NBRC 111127
GTTCGTCTTGCTCGGCGCTGTTGCCGCAGCCGGCCAGGGACAGGCTCAGAAACGCCAGAAGCGCCACTGGGCGCAGGCGAAGGGAGAGGGTAGTAGGCATGCGGATCTTCCGATGATGACCGGGTATATGCTACGGCAGGCATTGCTGGGCGGCTGTTAATACCTGTAGGGCGAGTGTGAAAAAATGTAAAGAACAAGCCTGTGGTGTTGCAGTGTTCTATATCCTGAGTATTCCTGCGCCGGCCTCTTCGCGGGCTTGCCCGCTCCCACAAGGACCGCACGGTATCTGAAATCTGTGCTGTACCTGTGGGAGCGGGCAAGCCCGCGAAGAGGCCGGCAAGGTCCAACACAACCTAGATTCCCAAGCACCTATGCCGAATATTCTCCTGGTCGAAGACGACAGTGCCCTGTCCGAGGTGATCGCCAGCTACCTGCAACGCAACGACTTTCATGTGCAGGTGATCGCCCGCGGCGATCATGTGCTGGACGAGTACCGCCGGCAAAAGCCCGATCTGGTCATTCTCGACCTGATGCTGCCGGGCCTCGATGGCCTGCAGGTCTGCCGCCTGTTGCGCCAGGAATCGCAAGGCTTGCCGATCCTGATGCTGACCGCCCGTGACGACAGCCACGACCAGGTACTGGGCCTGGAAATGGGCGCCGACGACTATGTGAGCAAACCCTGCGAGCCCCGTGTGCTGCTGGCGCGGGTGCGTACCTTGCTGCGCCGCAGCAGTGTCAACGAGCCACGGCTGGACCACGACCTGATCGTGATCGGCGGCCTGCGCATCGACCTGGCCGAACGCACGGTCAGCTGGCGCGGCGACGAAGTGGAGTTGTCCAGCGGCGAGTACAACCTGTTGGTGGTGCTGGCGCGCAACGCCGGCGAAGTGCTGAACCGCGACCGCATCCTGCAGCAACTGCGGGGCATCGAATTCAATGGCACCGACCGCTCGGTGGACGTGGCCATTTCCAAGCTGCGGCGCAAGTTCGACGACAACGCCGGTGAAGCGCGCAAGATCAAGACCGTATGGGGCAAGGGCTATCTGTTCAGCCGCGTCGAGTGGGAGTGCTGACCGGCCATGCTCAAGATCCTGGTGCGGCTGTACCTGGTGATCATCATTGCCTATGCCGGTGCGCTGCTGCTTATCCCCGACAGTATCGTCGGCCTGTTCCATGATCGGTTCATGGCCTACAACCTGGATCAGGCCAAGGGTGTGCAGTCGATGGTCGTGCGCCAGTTCCGCCAGGCGCCGCGCGAGCAGTGGCCAGCGGTAGCGCAGGAGCTGGCCGGTGATTTCGCACCGCTGCAACTGCGGCTGTTGCCCATGGACCAGGCGGGCCTGAGCGACCAGG
>NZ_BCBD01000322.1:0-1326 GCF_001320345.1 Pseudomonas sp. NBRC 111127
CGGCGGGGTGATCCAGATCTTCACCCGCCGCAGCAACACGCCCGGCCTGCAGCCGCGGCTGCGCATCGCGGCAGGCAGCCACCAGACCGTCCAGCGTAGCCTGGGGCTTTCCGGCGGCAACGACGCGACCCGCTTCAACCTCGGTGCCAGCCTGGATGAAACAGCCGGCATCGATTCGACTGGCCCATCCTTCGCCAGTGACGGCGACCATGATGCCTACCGTAACCAGTCCTTCAACCTGAGCCTGAGCCACACCTTCAGCGAGCGCTTCGAGGCCGGGGTCAACCTGCTCGACAGCCGTGGCCGCAGTGAATACGACAACCCGTTCGGGGGGTTCGACCCGGTAACCTTCGAGAGCTTCGGCCAGAAGCCCTACACGGACTTCAGCGTCAGCAGCCTGGGCAGCTATTTCGCTGCGCAGCTCAGCGATGCCTGGCGCTCGCGCCTGGAACTGGCCCACAGCGAGAACCGCGACGACAAGCGTGACAAGCTGAGCGCCGAGCGCTTCGTGTTCAACACCTACCGCGATCAGCTGACCTGGCAGAACGACCTCGCCCTGGGCGAACGAAACACATTGCTGATCGGTGGGGACTGGTATGAAGACCGTGTCCATGCCAGTACCGACTTCACCGAAGACAGCCGCTGGAACCGGGCGGTCTTTGCCCAGCACCGCTATCAAGGCGAGCAGTTTTCCACAGAACTGGGCGTGCGCCACGACCGCAACCAGCAGTTTGGCGGCCAGACCACCTGGAGTGGCAGCCTGACCGTGCCGCTGAACGCGGATAACGATGTGCTGCTGTCCTACAGCGAAGGCTTCCGCGCACCGACGTTCAACGACCTGTATTACCCGCAATACAGCAACCCGAACCTGGACCCCGAGCACTCGAAAAGCTATGAGCTGCAGTGGCGCAGCCAGCTGGCGACCACCACCCGCCTGGAGGCCTCGCTGTACCGGACCGACCTGCGCGACGCAATCGTATTTGGCCAGGACTCGATCCCGCGCAACGTCGCCTCGGCACGCATCAACGGCCTGGAAATGGCCCTGTCCCAGCAGTGGGCGAGTTGGCACGCCCAGTTGGGCATGGCACTGATCGACCCACGTGACCGCGACACTGGCCACACCCTGGCCCGCCGCGCCCGGCGCACGTTGAGCCTGGACCTGGACCGCGAATTCGGGCGTTTCAGCGCGGGCGCCAGCTGGCAGGCCGTTAGCAGCAGCTATGACGATGAGGCCAACCGCAACCGCATCGGTGGCCACAGCTTGCTGGGCCTGCGTGGCAGTTGGGCTGCCAGCGACGAAGTGAAACTGGAAGCCAAACTGGATAA
>NZ_BCBD01000324.1:0-1200 GCF_001320345.1 Pseudomonas sp. NBRC 111127
GTAGCCGATGGCGCCCAGTACTGCCTGCTCCTGTGTACTCGGTGCCTGCAGCAGGGCAAGGGCCTGGTCGCTGTGACAGGCGAATACCACCTTGTCGAAGCGCTCGGTGCCGGCAGCGCTGTGCAGGGTCACCCCATCCTGGTCTCGGTCGACCCGGTGAACCTTGCAGTCAAGCCGTACCTGTTCGGCAAACCGCCGGCTCAGCGGGCCGATATAGCTGCGTGAACCACCTTCGATCACCCGCCATTGCGGCCGCTGATTGACCGACAGCAGGCCGTGGTTGCGGCAAAAGCGCACGAAGAACTGCAAAGGAAAAGCCAGCATGTCGGCCCGGGACATCGACCAGATCGCCGAGCCCATGGGCACCACGTAGTGATCGACAAAACGTTGCCCGTAGCCTTGCGCCTGAAGATAGCTGCCCAGCGTGGTGTGATCGTCTATGCGCCCTGCATCCAGGTCGGCGATAGCCTGCCGGTTGAAGCGCAGGATTTCGCGCAGCATCCCCCAGAAACCCGGTGACAGCAGGTTGCTGCGTTGTGCGAACAGGGTGTCGAGGCTATGACCGTTGTATTCCAGGCCGCTGAGTGGGTCGTTTACGGAGAAGCTCATCTGCGTGGGTTGTGAGCCCACATCCAGTTGCTCGAGCAAACGAATGAAGTTCGGGTAGGTCCAGTCGTTGAACACGATGAAGCCAGTATCGATGGCATAGCGCTCGCCTGCCCAGTCCACGTCCACGGTGTGGGTGTGGCCGCCGACCCAGCTCGCGGCTTCGAACACCGTGACCGCGTGGCGACGGGAGAGCAGGTAGGCACAGGTGAGGCCGGCAATGCCGCTTCCAATAATGGCGATGCGCATGGGTCAGTCCTGTTCGTGGCGGGCCAAGCGCAGGCCCAGGGCCAGGCGCAGACGCGGGGGCAGGGCCCCGAGCACGCGCAGGCCCCAGGTGAAAAGGCTCGGGAAGTTGATTTCAAGCGGGCGCCGGGGCAAGCGCTTGGCAATATGTTGTGCCGCGCGCTCGGCAGACCACAGTTGCGGCATGGGGAAGTCGTTGCGGCGGGTCAACGGCGTATCGACAAAGCCCGGGCTGACCAACGTCACGTCGATACCCTCGCGTGCCAGGTCGATCCGCTGCGACTCCACCAGGTAGCGCACGGCTGCCTTGGACGCCCCGTAGGCTCCGGCACGGGGCAAGGCCAGCCA
>NZ_BCBD01000325.1:0-1187 GCF_001320345.1 Pseudomonas sp. NBRC 111127
TTTTCGCGCCACCAAAACCAGCGCCAAAAAGCTTTCAAGCTTTCAAGCTACGCAATACCCCCCCCCATCACTGCGAAGCAATAGCCTTCTCGATAGCCGCCCGGAACGCCGGATCATCCGGCTTGGTCAGGCTGGAAAAATTACCAACCACCTTGCCCTTGCGATCAACCACATATTTGTAGAAGTTCCACTTCGGCGCACTGCTCTGGTTGGCCAATTCAACGAACAACGGAATCGCATCCTTGCCCCGAACCGGCTGAGCCTTGGTCATGGTGAACGTCACACCGTAATTGGCATAGCACACCTTGGCCGTCTTCTCGCTATCGGCGTCTTCCTGCTTGAAGTCATTGGACGGCACACCCAACATCTCCAGGCCTTGTTCATGATACGCCTTGTACGTTGCTTCGAGCCCCTCGAACTGCGGCGCAAAACCACAGTAACTGGCGGTGTTCACCACCACCAGAGGCTTACCGGCAAACCGCTCGCACAGCTCGATCTGCCCCTTGCCCCGCAATTCCGGCAAGCTGCCCTGCAACAACGCAGGGCAATCGGCCGCCCAGCTCGACGCACTGGCCAGCAAGCCCAGCACCGTCACCGTCAACCCCTGTATACGCATGTCTGTTGCTCCCGCAATCCAAGCCTTGAGCTTGCAGGGTAGCGCCTAACAGACGCTCATGCCCAACTGCATCAACGCCAAGCCCCCGCGGTGCCAGCCCCACCACACCAGCGCCAGCAGCAATAACCCGGCAACCGCCAGCAGCCCGCGAACCCAATGGCGGCTCACGCTGCCTGCGCCTGCAAGCGGGCGACCGGGCGTTCGCGTACCGGCCAGTTCAGGGCGGCAGCCAACACGCTGAGCAGGATGGAGATCTGCCACACCAGGTCATAGCTGCCCGTGCGGTCGTACACCACCCCACCCAGCCAGCCCCCCAGGAACGCACCCAGCTGGTGGAACAGGAACACGATACCGCCCAGCATGGAAAGGTTGCGCACCCCGAACACCGTCGCCACGGTGCCATTGGTCAGCGGCACGGTAGACAACCACAGCAGCCCCATGGCGATACCGAACAGGTAGGCACTGAACTGAGTCACCGGCGCCCACAGGAACAGCACGATCACCACCGCCCGCAGCAGGTAAAGCCCGGTCAGCAAGCGCGGTTTGGACATGCGCCCACCCAGCCAGCCAG
>NZ_BCBD01000326.1:0-1154 GCF_001320345.1 Pseudomonas sp. NBRC 111127
CGGCCGAGCACGTCGGTGGCCCAGCTGGTTCGGCTATCGAGGTCGTAGCGGAAGTGGTAGTGCTCGCCGTCGCTGGTCCAGTGTTCGACCACACGTGGCTTGTCGCCCAGGGTTTGCCAACGGTAGTGGCAGCCCAGCCCCAGCGCGTTGCTGTGGGTCACCATCAGGCCGTCGGCGTAGCTGAAGTTGCGAACGGTGTCGCCGTTGCGGTTGATCACCGCGCTCAGCTGGCCGTGTTCGTCGTAGCGGTACTGTGTAAGCGTTTCCACCGCTTCGTTATTCACCACACGCTTGATGTCGGTCAGGCGGCCCAGCGGGTGGTCGTAGTGCAGGTGCACGCGCGTGCCGCCGGTGGCGCTGATGTCGGTCAGGGTGCCGTCAGGCGTGCGGGTGAAGTGCAGGAAGTGACCGAGGACGTTCTCGATACGCTGCAGCGGCACTTCGGTGTTGGTGTCTGGCACTTCACCGAAGTAGAAGAACAGGTTGTCGAGGGTCTGCAGGATGTAGTGGCCGCCCTCGGTGCACACCAGGTACACCTGCTCGTGCGGGTTGTAGATGCGCTGCCCCGGTTGCAGGGTCACGAACGGGACTTCGCGGCCCTGGTTGTCGGTGAGGTAGATGAATGCCCCCTGGCGGCGCAGGCTCTGCTCCCAAGGCAGCACCCAGCCGCGGCCGAGTACGCTGTCGACCGTCAGGTCGCTGGCGTAGAAGCGCGACCACTCGATTGGCATCAGGCCCGGCAGGCTGAAGTCGATTTCATCGGGGATCAGCTTGCGCCCGGTAGTGAGGTCGACCGGGTTGCCGACCAGGCCACCGATGGCTCTGCGCGCCACGGGCTCGACCACATAGCGGCTGGCCACCTCGCCGGCGACGAAGCCGGCCGTGAACTTCAGAGCGCAAGGCATGATGGCTTTCATGCCGGCCTGGGTACCCGCCTTGATCAGCTGGGCGATACCGCCTGCGGCACCGGCGATGGCCATCAGCACATCCACGGTGGTACGCAGCCACTCCGGGACCTCATCGTCAACGGGCAGGTAACGGTAGGTGCCGCCGCCAATGATGACGTTGTCCGAACCACCGGAAATGGTGGCGCCACAGGTCAGCTTGTCGCCCTTGCGCGCGGCGGCGACGCTGTTGATGAAGACGTTGGTCGA
>NZ_BCBD01000327.1:0-1138 GCF_001320345.1 Pseudomonas sp. NBRC 111127
CGGCGAGTACTTCAGCGCAACCGACCTGGCGACCAAGCAGCCGGCCACCGCCGAGGCACTCAAGCGTTACGAGAAAACCCTCGATGACCTGGCCCGCTCGATCGACGACCCGCTCAATCCGCAGGCCACCAGCACGCTGTTTGCCCTTGACCAGATCAACGTCGCCAGCTGGCTGGACAAGCTGCAACTGCCGGCCACCGCGCGGCAACTGATCAACCAGCAAATCCGCACCCGTTACGACGAACCGTCGCGCCTGTCGCTGCTGTACTTCGCCCAGCAGAACCGTGTTTACCGCAACGTCAGTGACCGTGACCTGCGGGCCGCGCGCCTGCCTGGCGGCAGCCCGGTGCTGGCACAGGCCTTCGTCAAGCAGCTGAAGACCATCAAGACCAGCTCGCCGGTCACCGCCATCGTTCAGAACAAGGACAGCGTCACTGTCAAGGTCGGCAGTGTCGGTTACCAGGCCGATTACCTGGTCATGGCCGTGCCATTGCGCGCCCTGGCCAAGATCCAGATCACCCCGGGGCTGGACAGCCAGCACCTGGCGGCGCTCAAGGGCACCAACTATGGCTGGCGTGACCAGCTGATGCTCAAGTTCAAGAAGCCGGTCTGGGAAAGCCGCGCGCGCATGTCGGGCGAGGTGTTCAGCAACGCCGGTCTCGGCATGCTGTGGATCGAGCCGGCGCTGAAGGGCGGGGCGAACGTGGTGATCAACCTGTCCGGCGACAACGCCCGCCTGCTGCAGGCTTTCGGCGACAAGCAGATGGTCGACCAGGTGTTGATCCGACTGCATGCCTTCTACCCGCAGGCACGCGGTGCGTTCACCGGTTACGAGGTGAAGCGGTATAGCGTCGATGCCGGTACCGGCGGTGCCTACCTGGCCTACGGGCCGGGCCAGATCAGCAAGTTCTGGCGCCTGTGGGAGCGCCCGGTGCAGCGCATCACCTTTGCCGGTGAGCACACCGATGCCTTGTACCCGGGCACCCTGGAAGGCGCCCTGCGCAGCGGCCAACGTGCCGCCAGCCAGGCCCAGGACCTGCTGGCCGGCAAGTCGTTCGACCCGGTCAAGGCCGCGCCGGTCGCGGCAGCCGCCGCCGGTGCCGGGGCAGCTGCCGCGAGCAAGGGCGGGTTCTTCTCC
>NZ_BCBD01000329.1:0-1102 GCF_001320345.1 Pseudomonas sp. NBRC 111127
CCGGTGCGGTACATGCGCTCGCCATTGCCGTATGGGCTCACGGCGAAACGCTCGGCAGTCAGCCCCGGGCGGCGGTGGTAACCGCGCGCCAGGCCTGCGCCGGCCAGGTACAGCTCGCCCAGCACGCCCACCGGCACCGGTTGCAGCTCGGCATCGAGGATGTAGCAGGCCAGGTTGGCGATCGGCTCGCCGATCGGCACGCTGTCCCGCCCTTCCTCACGGCAGGTCCAGTGGGTCACGTCGATGGCCGCCTCGGTCGGGCCGTACAGGTTGTACAGGCCCGCCTTCGGCAGCTTGGCGAACACCTGCTGCTGGGCATCGGCCGGCAGCGCTTCGCCACTGCAGACGATGCGCGCAAGGCTCGTGCAGCGCGGCACGCCGCTGTCTTGCAGGAACGCCTGGAGCATCGACGGCACGAAGTGCAGCGTGGTGATGTTTTCGCTGGTGATCAGCTCGACCAGGCGGGCCGGGTCGCGATGATCACCCGGCGCGGCAACCACCAGCCGCGCACCGGTCATCAAGGGCCAGAAGAACTCCCATACCGACACGTCGAAGCTGAACGGCGTTTTCTGCAACACGCTGTCGCGGGCATCCAGCCGGTAGGCCTGTTGCATCCAGCACAGTCGGTTGACCAGGGCCGAATGGCGGTTGCCCGCGCCTTTCGGCCGGCCTGTGGAGCCGGAGGTGTAGATCACATACGCCAGGTTTTCAGGGGCCACCGCCACGTTCGGGTTGCGCACGTCATCGGCGCCCGGCTCCAGGTCCAGCGCCAGGGTCTGCACGCCTTCGGCCAGCGGCAGTTGCAGGTGGCTCTGGGTCAGCAGCAGCTGCACGCCGCTGTCCTCGAGCATGTAGCGCAGGCGGTCTTCGGGGTATTCCGGGTCCAGCGGCACGTAGGCGCCACCGGCCTTGAGGATGGCCAGCAGGCCGACCACCATCTCCACCGAACGCTCCACCGCGATGCCCACCAGCACATCCGCGCCGACACCCAGGGCGATCAGGCGATGGGCCAGGCGGTTGGCGCGGGCGTTGAGCTGGGCGTAGCTCAGGCGCACCTCGCCGAAGGCCAGCGCCGGGGCATCCGGGGTGCGCTGCACCTGGG
>NZ_BCBD01000330.1:0-1068 GCF_001320345.1 Pseudomonas sp. NBRC 111127
AGCAGCTTGTCGGTGTCGGCGACGTAGAGATCATCGCCTATCAAGGCCATGCCGAACGGTGAGTTCAGCCCTTCGATGAACGGCACCTGGGTTTCTGCCGAACCATCGTGATCGGCATCGCGCAGTAAGGTGATGCGGTTGGCGCTGGGTACGCCAGCACCTGCACGCGCCATGACCTTTTTCATGGCCCAGCCGCGCAGGCCCTTGGCGTCTTCCGGCTTGGGTGGGGCATTGGTCTCGGCCACGAGAACGTCGCCGTTTGGCAGCAGGTACAGCCAGCGGGGGTGGTCGAGGCCGCTGGCGAATGCGTTCACCTGAAGGCCGGGGGCTGCCGTGGGTTTTGCATGTTCCGGCCAGCCTACTGCTGGGGCGATGTTCACGGTGGGCAGGGGCGTGCGTACGGGGGCGGGTAGCTGGGGGGATGGGCCGGTGCCGTCGTTTACACTCAGCAGGGCGGTGTCGCCGCAGGCGGTCAGGCTGGTGGCCAGCAGCCATGGCATGAGGTGTTTCATGGGCGGCGTTCTCCGCAGCGGGCTCATGAGGGTGAGAGGTCGGCCGGGCTTGCAGGGTTCCCGATGGTTTATCGCGGCCTCTGCTACGCGGACGAATACCTATGCGGTGTAAACGCCCACATTTTTGCAGGCTTGAGATCTTGAGCGCTGGTTTTGATAGCGCGAAAACTCCAGCTGCGATAGCGACGCGTAGTCACCTTTTCGCCCTTACGGCGAGTCACTTTTTGTCAGACGCGACAAAAAGTAACCACAAAACGCTGCGCTCCCGTCATCCGGCCCCTGCGCTGCGCTCCGGGGTTCCCTCGCTACGGTCATGCTCCCGGGAGTACGCGCTGCAGGCCCCATCCTTGGGGCCTCAGCGCTTGACGGGCATCCATGCCCGTCACCTCCCTCCGCATGCCCTTCGCTCGGCCTCCTGAAGTCGCGAAGACAAGATCAAGATCAAGATCAAGATCAAGATCAACAGCTGTGTGGGGTTTGGTTGAGTGATGCGAAACCCAAGAAAGCGCAGTTATTGCTTCTGCTTTTTGCTTTTGCTTCTAAGCGTGCGGTAGCA
>NZ_BCBD01000331.1:0-1026 GCF_001320345.1 Pseudomonas sp. NBRC 111127
GACCGCCACGTACTTTCGGCAGCTCTGCGACGGACTTGTACTGGCGCAGGCCTGGACGGCTGGAGCGCTTCAGTTCTTCGATGACCGGACGGCCTTCGAAATACTTCAGTTCGATCGACAGGGAAGGCTTGGCCTCACCAGTTACCTGGTAGCCAGCGATGTAACCTTCGTCTTTCAGAACTTTGGCAACCGCGACCTTCAGGGTGGAGGAAGGCATGCTTACGACGGACTTTTCAGCCATCTGGGCATTACGGATGCGAGTTAGCATGTCCGCTAACGGGTCCTGCATACTCATGGGCTAGATGCTCCTGATACAAGAATTATTAGCCTTGCGGCTATCACAACCACCCGAACAGGCAGGGGAAAACCCCAGGCTCAGGTGAGCCGGTCATTCTAGACACAAGGTAGAAACGAAACAAGCCCCATGTAGGGGCTTGTTTGATGGCAAGGTCACCGGCGGTCGGAAGATTGCTCCCCTTGCGCCGGGATCTTGCCTGCAGCGATTACCAGGAGGCCTTGACCAGACCTGGTACGTCACCGCGCATTGCAGCTTGACGCAGCATGTTACGGCCCAGGCCGAACTTACGGTATACACCGTGAGGACGACCGGTCAGGCGGCAACGGTTGCGCAGGCGCGAAGCGCTAGCGTCGCGTGGCTGCTTCTGCAGAGCGACTACGGCAGCGAAACGCTCTTCAGGAGAGGCGTTGACGTTGACGATGGTCGCTTTCAGTTCAGCACGCTTCTTAGCGAACTTGGCTACCGTGAGCTGACGCTTCAGCTCGCGGTTTTTCATGCTCTTCTTGGCCATTTTCCTACTCCAATCAGTTGCGGAACGGGAACTTGAAAGCACGCAGCAGAGCGCGGCCTTCGTCGTCCGAACGAGCAGTGGTGGTCAGGGTGATGTCCAAACCGCGCAGAGCATCGATCTTGTCGTAGTCGATTTCCGGGAAGATGATCTGCTCTTTCACGCCCATGCTGTAGTTGCCACGGCCATCGAAGGACTTGGCATTCAGGCCGCGGAAGTC
>NZ_BCBD01000332.1:0-1021 GCF_001320345.1 Pseudomonas sp. NBRC 111127
TGGTCACGCGGTACCCAGGCGCTGTTCGGCTTCGACCCCCAGCGCCCGCTGCCCGCCGATGCCGATTACCTCGACCTGCTGCCCGAAGAGGACCGCGCCCGTACCCGCCAGGTGTTCCAGGCGATTTTCAACGGCGAGCCGGTGGAACGCGCCATGCGCCACCGCATCCGCTGGCCGGACGGCAGCCTGCACTGGCTGGAGATCAACGGCAGCCTGACCCACGACCAGCATGGCCGGCCACAGATGATCGGGGTGGTGCGTGAAATCACCCGCCAGCGCGAGCGGGAAGCGGCATTGATCAACTCGGAGAAGCGCTTCGCCACGCTGTTTCACCTCAGCCCCAACGCCATTTTGCTCTCCCGCCGCCACGACGGCATGATCTTCGAGGTCAACCAGCATTTCGAAGACATGTTCGGCTGGCCTGGCAGCCAGGTCATCGGCAAGACCAGCCTGGAGCTGGGCCTGTGGGTCAACCCCGAGCAGCGTCAGCAGGTGATCGAGTCGACCCGCGCCAACGGCGACCCGCAGATCATGGAGGTCCAGTTCCGGGCCATCAGCGGCAAGGTGCACGACGGCATTCTCTGCACCCAAGGCATCGAACTGGAAGGCGTGACCTTCCTGATCAGCACCTTCGTCGACACCAGCGAGCGCAAGCGCGCCGAGCAGGCCCTGAAAGACAGCCAGGAGCGCCTGGACCTGGCCCTGGACTCGGCGCAGCTGGGCACCTGGGACTGGCACATTCCCAGCGGCATGCTCTATGGCTCGGCCCGCGCCGCGCAGTTGCACGGCCTGCCGCCGATTCCTTTCCACGAGTCGTTCGACGCCTTCTTCGAGGGTGTACCGGAACAAGAGCGCAACTCGATGCGCCAGGCCTACCGAAGCCTGCGCGAAGGCCCTGCCGGCAACTACCAGATCACCTACCGGGTGCAGCTGGAAAACGGCGTTTCGCGCTACATCGAGAGCCGCGCCCGGCTTTACCGGGACGACCAGGGCAACCCGCTGCGCATGGCCGGCACGTTGC
>NZ_BCBD01000333.1:0-1019 GCF_001320345.1 Pseudomonas sp. NBRC 111127
TGCAGGTTTTCCAGCTGCTCGCCGACGACTTCCGCCTTGGTGATGCTGACGGTGATCTTGCCTTCGTCCTTGAACACGTCATCGCCCTGCGCCGGTGCGGCGTAGGACTTGGTGGTTTCACCTGCCGCGAAGGTCAGGGTGGCACCGGTGCTCAGGGTCACGGTGAATGGCTTGTCGAGCGCTTTGTTCAAGGTAACGGTGAAGGTTGGCTCAGTCGCCTCATTCACGGACAGCTGGTCGGCAGCGATGGTGACCTTGACCAGGTCGCCTTCGTTATTGCCACCTGGGTTACCTGGAGTGCCTGGCTCATCGGTAACTACTGTGCTGACAGTATCTTTGCCCAGGTTCAGTTGTTCGAACTGATCGGCGCCAGCGCCTTCGACCTTGGTCAGACCTTGGGTGATGGTGATTGGATCGTTGACGTAGACGTTATCTGGCGCGGTGACGGTAACCGAGCCGGTGGCCTCACCTGCTTTAACGGTCACAGTGGTGCCGTCAGTCAGGGTGAAAGTCAGGCCCTTGTGGTTGGTCACTGGCAAGCTTGGATCAGCGCTGCTCAAGGTCACGGTATAAGTGATCTGACCGCCTTCGGCGACGGTAGAGTTGTCTACCGACAGTTCAGCAGTCACCGGGCTCTGAGTATCGGTCACAGCTACGGACGCAGGCTCGCCGATCTGCAGATTTTCCAGCTGCTCGCCGACCACTTCCGCCTTGGTGATGCTGACGGTGATCTTGCCTTCGTCCTTGAACACATCCTCGCCCTGCGCCGGAGCGGCGTAGGACTTGGTGGTTTCACCGGCCGCGAAGGTCAGGGTGGCACCGGTGCTCAGGGTTACGGTGAACGGCTTGTCCAAAACCTTGTTCAGGGTGACGGTGAAGGTAGGCTCAGTAGCCTCATTCACAGACAGCTGATCGGCAGCGATGGTGACCTTAACCAGGTCGCCTTCGTTGTTGCCGCCTGGGTTGCCAGGGGTGCCCGGCTCATCGGTGACTACTGTGCTGACGGTATCTTTGCCCAG
>NZ_BCBD01000334.1:0-1007 GCF_001320345.1 Pseudomonas sp. NBRC 111127
GTCTGTGTCGCCCAAGTGCTGAAGGACTACACCGCCAAAGTCTCCATCAGCGCAAAAGATCCGGCAGAGCCAGCACCAGAGCCTGAGACGCCTGCTGCCTGACGGCGTTCGCAACCACCCAATGCCCGCTCAACGCGGGCTTTTTTTCGCCTGGAGAAAACCCATGACTGCACCCCGCGGCGTCCGCAACAACAACCCCGGCAACATCGATTTCAGCCCCCGCAATGCTTGGCAGGGCCAGCTTGGCGTGGAGGTGGGCGTGGCCAGTCCGCGCTTCGCCCGCTTTGACCAAGCCGAGAACGGAATCCGTGCCTTGGGCAAGCTTCTGCTCAACTACCGTGGCAAGGATGGCATGCCCGGGATAGGTCGACCTGGTATCGATACCCCACTCGAGTTCATCAGCCGCTGGGCGCCGGCCAGCGAGAACAACACCCTGGCTTACGCCCAGGCCATCGCCAAACGGCTCGGTGTAGGTGTGCGCGACTCCATCGACATCTCCGACCCACGGGTGCTGCGCGAGGCGGTGGTGGGCATGATCGTCCACGAGAACGGCGGTAATCCGTACACCGCTGAGGTTATCGACGAAGGCGTGCGGAGGGCGCTGGCATGACGATCAAGACGATTGGTCGCTGCCTGGGCCAGGCGCAGGATGGCTCCTTGTGGTTCTTCTGCACAGGATGCGATGCGCCTCATAGCCTTCATGTCGGGTCAGGTTCCGGCCCGCGCTGGGGCTACAACGGCAACCCCGAGGCTCCGACGTTCACGCCATCCGTGCTGGTAAGGGGCACCCAAAGACTGACTGATGAAGAGCATCAGGCGTTGATGGCTGGCGAGAAGGTCGAGCCTCGACCATTCGTCTGCCACTCCTTCGTCACTGACGGCCGTATCCAGTACCTGGGTGACTGCACGCATGGGCTGGCTGGCCAGACGGTAGAACTTCCAGAGTGGGAGGTGGCATGGAGCAGCTGGTAGCAAAATTCTCGATCCCGCTGCGCTTGCTAGCGGCG
>NZ_BCBD01000335.1:0-1005 GCF_001320345.1 Pseudomonas sp. NBRC 111127
GCAAACACGCAGCACCTGGCCGTTGACCGCCCCCGAGCCCGGCTGGCTGAGCCAGGCAATGGCCTCGGCCACGTCCTGTGGGCGACCGCCCTGGCCCAGCGAACTCAAGCGTCGCCCGGCTTCGCGCAGGCCCATGGGCATGGTTGCGGTCATGTGGGTTTCGATGAAGCCGGGGGCCACGGCGTTGATGCTCGCGCCCCGCTCGGCGAGCCTCGGCGCCCAGGCCTGGGCCAGGCCGATCAGCCCGGCCTTGCTGGCGGCATAGTTGGCCTGGCCGCGGTTGCCGGCAATGCCGCTGACCGAGGCCAACAAGGTTATGCGCGCATGTTCACCCAACGCGCCACCGTCAAACAGCGCCTGGGTCAACACCTGTGGCGCCTGCAGGTTGACCGCGAGCACGGCGTCCCAATAGTCCGGGGTCATGTTGGCCAGGGTCTTGTCGCGCGTGATGCCAGCATTGTGCACAACGATGTCTATGGCGTCGGGCAGGGCAGCCAGCAGTTGTGAGGCGGCATCGCTGGCGCAGATGTCCAGCGCCAGGGCCTTGCCGCCAAGCCGGGCAGCGAGCGCATCGAGTTCGCGGCTGGCCTGTGGCACATCCAGCAGCAGAACGTCGGCACCGTCACGTGCCAAGGTTTGCGCAATGGCCGCACCGATACCGCGCGCGGCGCCGGTAACCAGTGCACGGCGGCCAGCCAACGGGCGGGTCCAGTCCTCGACCTGGCTGGCGCAGGCTTCAAGGCGCAGCACCTGGCCGGAGATGAACGCGCTCTTGGGCGAGAGGAAGAAGCGCAAGGCACCTTCCAGTTGGTCTTCAGCGCCGGGGCCGACGTACAGCAACTGAGCGGTTGCGCCATTGCGCAGTTCCTTGGCCAGCGAGCGGCTGAAGCCCTCCAGGGCGCGCTGGGCGATACTGGCCAGCGGGTTGTCGAGGCTTTCCGGTGGCCGGCCCAGCAGCACGACGTGGGCGCACGGGCCCAGGCTGCGCAGCAGCGGCTGGAAAAA
>NZ_BCBD01000336.1:0-994 GCF_001320345.1 Pseudomonas sp. NBRC 111127
CTACGACGCCGGCGCCGACGGTACGACCGCCTTCACGGATAGCGAAGCGCAGACCGTCTTCCATTGCGATGGTCTTGATCAGGGTAACAGTCATCTGAATGTTGTCACCTGGCATTACCATTTCAACGCCTTCCGGCAGTTCGCAGTTACCGGTCACGTCAGTGGTACGGAAGTAGAACTGAGGACGGTAGCCTTTGAAGAACGGAGTGTGACGACCGCCTTCTTCCTTCGACAGAACGTAGACTTCTGCGGTGAACTTGGTGTGCGGCTTGACCGAACCTGGCTTGACCAGAACCTGGCCACGCTCAACGTCGTCACGCTTGGTACCACGCAGCAGAACGCCGCAGTTCTCGCCAGCACGGCCTTCGTCCAGCAGCTTGCGGAACATCTCAACACCGGTGCAGGTGGTGGTGGTGGTGTCACGCAGACCAACGATTTCCAGCGGATCCTGAACGCGGACGATACCACGCTCGATACGGCCGGTAACAACGGTACCACGACCCGAGATCGAGAATACGTCTTCGATTGGCATCAGGAATGGCTGGTCGATGGCACGAACTGGCTCAGGGATGTAGGCATCCAGAGTTTCTACCAGCTTCTTGACAGCGGTAGTGCCCATTTCGTTGTCGTCTTTGCCTTCCAGCGCCATACGAGCCGAACCGATGATGATCGGGGTGTCGTCGCCTGGGAAGTCGTAGGTGGACAGCAGGTCGCGAACTTCCATCTCGACCAGTTCCAGCAGCTCAGCGTCGTCTACCAGGTCAGCCTTGTTCAGGAAGACCACGATGTACGGAACGCCAACCTGACGGGACAGCAGGATGTGCTCACGGGTTTGTGGCATCGGACCATCGGCGGCCGAGCAAACCAGGATCGCGCCGTCCATCTGGGCAGCACCGGTGATCATGTTCTTCACGTAGTCAGCGTGACCTGGGCAGTCAACGTGAGCGTAGTGACGAATGTTCGAGTTGTACTCGACGTGAGCGGTGTTGATGGT
>NZ_BCBD01000337.1:0-980 GCF_001320345.1 Pseudomonas sp. NBRC 111127
TGGCCGCCGGCGCGACCATCCTGTGCTTCTCGTTCCTGGGCTTTGACGCCGTCACTTGCCTGTCCGAAGAAACCCGCGACCCGGGCAAGACCATCCCGCGGGCGATCTTCCTCACCGCCCTGATCGGCGGCGTGGTGTTCATCACCGTGTCGTACTTCATCCAGGCCTACTTCCCGACCATGGCGCGTTTCCATGACCACGAGGCGGCCCTGCCGGAAATCGCCCTGTATGTCGGGGGCAAACTGTTCCAGTCGGTGTTCATTGCCTGCACGGTGATCAACACCATCGCCTCGGGCCTGGCCTCGCAGACCAGCGTGTCGCGCCTGCTGTACGTGATGGGCCGCGACAACGTGATCCCGGCCCGCGTTTTCGCCCGCCTGCACGCACGCTACAAGACACCGGTACTGAACATTGCCGTGGTCGGCATCATTTCGCTGTCGGCGATCTTCTTCGACCTGGTGACTGCCACCTCGATCATCAACTTCGGCGCCCTGGTGGCGTTCAGTTTCGTCAACCTGTCGGTGATCAACCATTGCTACCTGCGCGAGGGCAACCGCAAGGGCCTGGCCAACCAGCTGAAGTACCTGGTACTGCCCACCATCGGCTTCTGCATCATCGTTTCGCTGTGGCTGGACCTGAATGCCCACTCGCTGATCTTTGGCGGTATCTGGGCGGCGCTCGGCCTGCTGTACCTGGGCTGGCTGACCAAGGCGTTCCGCTCGGCGCCCCCCAACTACGTGCCTGAATGACCCACGCTACCCACAACGCCCGCGCCTGGCCGCGGGCGTTGCAGTGTTCGAAAAGGAAAGCTCCATGCTGCTGCGCCGCCTCTCCATCCAATGGAAGATCACCTTGCTGGCCGGCCTTTGCCTGCTGGCCATCGTCGCCTTGCTGGTGGCCACCTCGCTGACTCAGGCACAACGCAGTGCCACGCTGGTCAACCAAGCCAACACCGCCATGCTCGACAGCAGCGCGCGGCA
>NZ_BCBD01000338.1:0-980 GCF_001320345.1 Pseudomonas sp. NBRC 111127
TATGGTCAAGTGAAGAAGCGCATACGGTGGATGCCTTGGCAGTCAGAGGCGATGAAAGACGTGGTAGCCTGCGATAAGCTTTGGGGAGTCGGCAAACAGACTGTGATCCAGAGATCTCTGAATGGGGGAACCCACTCAGCACAAGCTGAGTATCTTGTACTGAATACATAGGTGCAAGAGGCGAACCAGGGGAACTGAAACATCTAAGTACCCTGAGGAAAAGAAATCAACCGAGATTCCCTTAGTAGTGGCGAGCGAACGGGGACCAGCCCTTAAGTTGGTTTGAGATTAGTGGAACGCTCTGGAAAGTGCGGCCATAGTGGGTGATAGCCCCGTACACGAAAATCTCTTATCAATGAAATCGAGTAGGACGGAGCACGAGAAACTTTGTCTGAATATGGGGGGACCATCCTCCAAGGCTAAATACTACTGACTGACCGATAGTGAACCAGTACCGTGAGGGAAAGGCGAAAAGAACCCCGGAGAGGGGAGTGAAATAGAACCTGAAACCGTATGCGTACAAGCAGTGGGAGCCTACTTTGTTAGGTGACTGCGTACCTTTTGTATAATGGGTCAGCGACTTATATTCAGTGGCGAGCTTAACCGAATAGGGGAGGCGTAGCGAAAGCGAGTCTTAATAGGGCGTTTAGTCGCTGGGTATAGACCCGAAACCGGGCGATCTATCCATGGGCAGGTTGAAGGTTAGGTAACACTGACTGGAGGACCGAACCGACTACCGTTGAAAAGTTAGCGGATGACCTGTGGATCGGAGTGAAAGGCTAATCAAGCTCGGAGATAGCTGGTTCTCCTCGAAAGCTATTTAGGTAGCGCCTCATGTATCACTGTAGGGGGTAGAGCACTGTTTCGGCTAGGGGGTCATCCCGACTTACCAAACCGATGCAAACTCCGAATACCTACAAGTGCCGAGCATGGGAGACACACGGCGGGTGCTAACGTCCGTCGTGAAAAGGGAAACAACC
>NZ_BCBD01000339.1:0-953 GCF_001320345.1 Pseudomonas sp. NBRC 111127
CCCAGGGGTAAGCAGAATGCGCCGGCGGATGATCGACTCGCGCGTAGCCAGGCGCGATCCCTTACCCAGGACTCCGCCGAACCAGTCGGTTCCGTCAGCCGTATTCAGGAACCACTCGCCCAGGAAGAACTTGAGCCGGGTGCGGACGTTCTGCGCCACCTCTTCGGCTGAATAGCCGGTCAGCAGCTTTTCCTGGCCCATGGCCAGGTCGCCGTTGGCGTCGAGCTTGCGCACGGTCATGGAACGGATACTCCGCTGGTTCCTGTGCCGGGCTGAACTCCGGAATGCTTGTGCAGCTTCAGGCTGATCGGGCCGGCGAAAACGTCGTTCGGTGTGGTTACCAGGCTGGCAGGACTGATGGTCACCCCGTTTATGTTCACCGTGCCGTCGGCGCCGATGGTGATGAACCCTGCGCCATTGCTCAGCGATATTGAGGTGTCATCCTTCAGCCAGGCGTATACCGAGCCGCTGTTGTTGCGCAGGCGGATGCCGTCATTGGCAAAGTCGGTGATCGCCCCTGGCACGGATCGCACGCCGGGCATGAAGTAGGCGTCGTTCATGGAGAAGCGCCTCGGCTCCGACTTGGCAGCCACTCCGCCCTGGTCGACCCAGGAGTCGATACACTCTTGCGAGAACATGATCGACCCCTCGACGCCTTCGGCAACCCGGCACTCCAAAGTGCCCCCGGAAGCGCCCCAAAATTGAACTGGAACGCGGACGATAGGCCGGCGTGGCTCGGCGTTGCCAAGCCGGTCTTCGATCATCAGGCCGATTTGCACCTGGGCCAGCTGCGTAGCGGGGTCAAAGCTCAGAACGTGCCCAGGAACGCTGGTGCGTACGTTGTCCTTGAGGTACTCGCCAAAGATCTCGCGCAGCATCTTGGCGAACTGTTCCCGTGTGCGGGAGGCCAATGGGTCTTTCATCGGGTCGCCCTATCAGAGATTCCAGACTGG
>NZ_BCBD01000340.1:0-869 GCF_001320345.1 Pseudomonas sp. NBRC 111127
AGTTCTCATGGAGCCATCCTTGAAATACCACCCTGGCAACTTTGAGGTTCTAACTCAGGTCCGTTATCCGGATCGAGGACAGTGTATGGTGGGTAGTTTGACTGGGGCGGTCTCCTCCCAAAGAGTAACGGAGGAGTACGAAGGTGCGCTCAGACCGGTCGGAAATCGGTCGTAGAGTATAAAGGCAAAAGCGCGCTTGACTGCGAGACAAACACGTCGAGCAGGTACGAAAGTAGGTCTTAGTGATCCGGTGGTTCTGTATGGAAGGGCCATCGCTCAACGGATAAAAGGTACTCCGGGGATAACAGGCTGATACCGCCCAAGAGTTCATATCGACGGCGGTGTTTGGCACCTCGATGTCGGCTCATCACATCCTGGGGCTGAAGCCGGTCCCAAGGGTATGGCTGTTCGCCATTTAAAGTGGTACGCGAGCTGGGTTTAGAACGTCGTGAGACAGTTCGGTCCCTATCTGCCGTGGACGTTTGAGATTTGAGAGGGGCTGCTCCTAGTACGAGAGGACCGGAGTGGACGAACCTCTGGTGTTCCGGTTGTCACGCCAGTGGCATTGCCGGGTAGCTATGTTCGGAAGAGATAACCGCTGAAAGCATCTAAGCGGGAAACTTGCCTCAAGATGAGATCTCACTGGGATCTTGAATCCCCTAAAGGGCCGTCGAAGACTACGACGTTGATAGGTTGGGTGTGTAAGCGCTGTGAGGCGTTGAGCTAACCAATACTAATTGCCCGTGAGGCTTGACCATATAACACCCAAGCAATTTGCTGACGCAGATTGCGGTGGTGAAGATGACATGAACCGAAAGTTCGCAAGGCATCACAAACATCACATATCCGAATTCGCTGGGCTGTCCAAC
>NZ_BCBD01000341.1:0-834 GCF_001320345.1 Pseudomonas sp. NBRC 111127
GGATCTTCACCTGATGGTCCATCCGCCCGACGTACTCGATCACCCCATCGGCGCGCCAGCGGGCCAGGTCGCCACTGCGGTACAGCCGCGCCCCGCTGTCGCCGAACGGGTCGGGAATGAAGCGCGTGGCGCTGAGCCCGGCGCGCTTGAGGTAGCCACGCGCCAGGCCCTGGCGGCCGACGTACAGCTCGCCGACACAGCCGGCAGCCACCGGGTTGAGGTCGCTGTCGAGCACGTACAGGCTCTGGTCCGGGATCGGCACGCCAATCGGGCTCGACGCGCCCTGCGCCAGGTCAGCCAGCGACAATGGACGGTAGGTCACGTGCACCGTGGTTTCGGTGATGCCGTACATGTTGACCAGTTGCGGCGCACGATCGCCGAAGCGCTCGAACCACGGGCGCAGGCTGCCGACCTCCAGCGCCTCGCCGCCAAATACCACGTAGCGCAGTTGCTGGTCGCTGCGCTGGCCTTCGGCACAGGCCACCTGCATCAGCTGGCGGAACGCCGACGGCGTCTGGTTGAGCACGGTCACCCGCTGCTCGCACAGCAGTTGGTAGAAGGCCTCCGGCGAACGGCTGACATCCTGCGGCACGATCACCAGGCGGCCACCATGCAGCAAGGCGCCGAACAGCTCCCATACCGAGAAGTCGAAGGCGTAGGAGTGGAACAGCGTCCAGCAGTCCTGCGGGCCGAAGCCGAACCAGCCGTCCGTGGCCTCGAACAGGCGCAGCACGTTGCGGTGCGGCAGCAAGGTGCCCTTCGGCTTGCCGGTGGAGCCGGAGGTGTAGATGACATAGGCCAGGTTATCCAGGCCCACCGCGACGTTCGGGTTGA
>NZ_BCBD01000342.1:0-765 GCF_001320345.1 Pseudomonas sp. NBRC 111127
GCCTGCCAATGCGGTCGTATGTGAAGGGAAGGAGATGCGGGATGCTGTTACTGGTTCATGGCCAGGCCATGGGATGGCCCGAACCCGTACCTGTTCTCTGCGGACTTCCTTGCGGCTGCCGCGTCGAAGATGTTGTCGAAGCTACCAAGCCATTCGCGCTTGGAGTGCCTGATGATGAAAGCGCCGTAGCTATTGCCGCAGCGATGCAGGCGAACGCCGGTAACGCCCGACGAGTTACGAGCCTGCCTCCTGATGTTCATGTTGTTTTCGCGACGCGAAACAACGCGCAGGTTGCAGAGCCTGTTGTCCAGGCCGTTACCGTTCAGGTGATCAACGTCCATTCCTTCGATGTTGGCGCCGTGCATCATTTTGATGATTCTATGGGCGAACATCTGCACGCCGCCAAGACGACATGTCAGGTAAGGGCGATTGGTTGGGCCGCGCATCGATCCGGCCGGCTTGCCGGCAAATCTGCCATTCCATGAATTACAGGCCGCCTGACTCACGAAGTGCTCAACCGGGCGAATTCGCCAAGTGAGCGCCCCAGTGTCCGGGCAATAGGAAAGGCACGCGTTCAAGTATTCCTTGTCCACGGCATATCTCCAGATTGAATTCAGAACCGATGCACCCTGCGATGGGGAGCAGGGCATCGGGCCGTCTTTCCGGCTGTGAGGGAGGGATCAGACAGTTGCAGCGACCTTGAGCGAGGCTGCGCAAGAATTGATCGCGTCTTTGGCTGCCTGCTCGATGTTCTTGGCAATGACC
>NZ_BCBD01000343.1:0-737 GCF_001320345.1 Pseudomonas sp. NBRC 111127
AGCATGTTGTCCTTCATGTTGCTGCCGGGCAGAGATACCGAGTTGTTCCGGCGGGCGCGGAATTCAACGTCCGACTCGGCGTCTTCGCCTGGGGCAGCAGCAGCATTGGTAACCGAGGACCAGCCAGGGTACGGCGTACCGATCACTGTGAGCTCGCCAGCACCCGCCAGGACACGGCCTGGCGTTACACAGGTCGCGAAGCCGGTGGCGCTCTGCGAGACGCCGATCACTATTGCCGCGGTGGTCAGCCAGAGCGTGTTGTCGATCCTGCTTCGGATCTGCGAGTTGGCCGGAATCACGGTACCGGCCTGGCCTGTGATAGTGATCGGAGCGACCGAATAGGTGGCATCGCGAATGGCCACGCCGGAGATCTTGCCGATGTTTCGCAGGGCCTCGCCGGTGGCGCTGTCGGGGTCCTTCGCGCGGTAGGCGGCCACGATGCCCTCGTCCAGGTTTGCCAGCATCTCGGCCTCGATGCCGATGCGTTGGCCGTCTGGAGAGTCTGCGTCGATGTTCCAATCTGGGTCGATCGCCAGCGTGCGCGCATTGATGTCGGCCAGGTAGTCGTTGAGCGACGTGCCTGTGATGCCCTGGTCGGTGATCTCAGCCATTTAGACGATTGCCTGTACGAAGTTGATGTCTGCGCTCTCGCCTGAGGCGCTGGTGATGGTCGCGGCCACGGTCAGCTGCCGGGTTACCGCATCCGAGGTGACGCTGAAGGCCGTCATGCCCACGCA
>NZ_BCBD01000344.1:0-652 GCF_001320345.1 Pseudomonas sp. NBRC 111127
AGGACGAAGGCAAGATCACTGTCAGCATCACCAAGGCCGAAGTGGTCGGTGAGCAGCTGGAAAACCTGCAGATCGGCCAGCCTGCGTCCGTAGCTGTGACCGATACGCAGAGCCCGGTTACTGCTCAGCTCACTGTGGATAACACCACTGTGGCCGAAGGTGGCAAGATCACTTACACCGTGACCCTGGTCAGCGCCGATCCGAGCTTGCCAGTGACCAACCACAAAGGCCTGACCTTCACCCTGACCGACGGTACCATCGTCACGGTCAAAGCCGGTGAATCGGTCGGCACCACCACCGTCACTGCGCCAGACAACGTCTACGTCAACGATCCAGTCACCATCACTCAAGGCCTGACCAAGGTCGAAGGCGCCGGTGCCGATCAGTTCGAGCAGCTGAACCTGGGCAAGGATACTGTCAACACAGTAGTCACCGATGAGCCAGGCACTCCGGGTAACCCGGGCGGCAACAACGAAGGTGACTTGGTCAAAGTCACCATCGTGGCCGATCAGGTTTCGGTCAACGAAGCCACAGAACCTACCTTCACCGTCACCCTGAACAAGGCTTTGGACAAGCCATTCACCGTAACCCTGAGCACCGGTGCCACCCTGACCTTCGCGGCAGGTGAAACCACCAAGTCCTACGCCGCTCC
>NZ_BCBD01000345.1:0-644 GCF_001320345.1 Pseudomonas sp. NBRC 111127
TTGTCGGCGAGCAGCTGGAAAATCTGCAGATCGGCGAGCCTGCTACCGTGGCGGTCACCGATACTCAGAGCCCGGTTACTGCCCAGCTCACTGTGGATAACGCCACCGTGACCGAAGGTGGCCAGATCACTTACACCGTGACCCTGGTCAGCGCCGATCCGAGCCTGCCAGTGACCAACCACAAGGGTCTGACCTTCACCCTGACCGACGGCACCATCGTCACGGTCAAAGCCGGTGAATCGGTCGGCACCACCACTGTCACTGCGCCAGACAACGTCTACGTCAACGATCCAGTCACCATCACCCAAGGCCTGACCAAGGTTGAAGGCGCCGGCGCCGATCAGTTCGAGCAACTGAATCTGGGCAAAGATACCGTCAGCACAGTAGTCACCGATGAGCCAGGCACTCCGGGTAACCCGGGCGGCAACAACGAAGGTGACTTGGTCAAGGTCAGCATCGCTGCCGATCAGCTGTCTGTGAATGAGGCTACTGAGCCTACCTTCACCGTCACTTTGAACAAGGCGCTCGACAAGCCGTTCACCGTGACCCTGAGCACCGGTGCCACCCTGACCTTCGCGGCAGGTGAAACCACCAAGTCCTACGCCGCTCCGGCGCAGGGCGATGACGTGTTCAAGGACGAAGGC
>NZ_BCBD01000346.1:0-633 GCF_001320345.1 Pseudomonas sp. NBRC 111127
CCGCCGCCGCCCCGCCGTTAAGCTGGAACACGGTGCTGGCGGGGGCTGCCGCCAACCACACGCGGGCCATGGCCAACCAGAATTTCTTCGACCACATCGACAAGGATGGCCGCACCCCCGGCGACCGGGCGGAGCTGGCCGGCTACCTGTATCAGCAGATCGGCGAGAACATTGCTGCTGGGCGTGACACTGCGCACAAGGTGGTCGAAGGCTGGCTGGACAGCCCCGGGCACTGTGCCACGTTGATGAACCCCGAGTTCCGCGACCTGGGGGCTGCCTACGCAGTGGACCCAAAGAGCGATGCGGGCATCTACTGGACCGCACTGTTCGGCACACCACAGTGAATTCGAGCCCCCTTGCAACCCTGTCAGGCGCGCTTCAGCCCTGGTGTGTAGCTGCACGCAGCTCGAGCGCGGTACAGCCAAACCGCGCCCGCAGGCATTTGCCCAGGTAACTGGCATCGCCCAGGCCGACTTCATCGGCAATCTGCGCCAGGCTGTGGGTGGAGTTGAGCAAGCGCCAGCGTGCTTGCTGCAGGCGCATTTCGCGCCACCAGGCCTTGGCACTCAGGCCATGACTGGCATGAAACTGCCGGTCCAGCTGGCGCCGGCTGATGCCCAACGCTGCCGCCAG
>NZ_BCBD01000347.1:0-605 GCF_001320345.1 Pseudomonas sp. NBRC 111127
GATCGGCCAGCCTGCGTCCGTAGCTGTGACCGATACGCAGAGCCCGGTTACTGCTCAGCTCACTGTGGATAACACCACTGTGGCCGAAGGTGGCCAGATCACTTACACCGTGACCCTGGTCAGCGCCGATCCGAGCCTGCCAGTGACCAACCACAAGGGCCTGACCTTCACCCTGACTGACGGCACTACTGTGACTGTCAAGGCAGGCGAGGCTACCGGCTCGGTTACCGTCACTGCGCCAGACAACGTCTACGTCAACGATCCAGTCACCATCACCCAAGGTTTGACCAAGGTCGAAGGCGCTGGCGCCGATCAGTTCGAGCAGCTGAACCTGGGCAAGGATACTGTCAGCACAGTAGTCACCGATGAGCCAGGCACTCCGGGTAACCCGGGCGGCAACAACGAAGGTGACTTGGTCAAAGTCACCATCGTGGCCGATCAGGTTTCGGTCAACGAAGCCACAGAACCTACCTTCACCGTCACCTTGAACAAGGCTTTGGACAAGCCGTTCACCGTAACCCTGAGCACCGGTGCGACCCTGACCTTCGCAGCAGGCGAGACCACCAAGTCCTACGCCGCTCCGGCGCAGGGCGATGACGTGTTCA
>NZ_BCBD01000348.1:0-577 GCF_001320345.1 Pseudomonas sp. NBRC 111127
CGGGACCTGAAAGGGCTCGTATACTTCAACCCTGGTAAGGATCGCTGGGAAACCGCCGATCAGTACCTGACCGGAAATGTGAAAGCCAAACTCAGGGGAGCGGAGCGTGCTGCGGAACACGATCCCAAATTCCTGGAAAACGTAGAGGCGCTGCGGCCAATTCAGCCTGCAGACATCGAGCCGATCGACATTTCCGTGCAGTTAGGTTCAACCTGGGTACCGGCGAAGACAATCGATGATTTCGTCGTGCACCTCATGGGCGATGTGCGCCGGCGCATCGACTACCAAGAAGCCTTGGGCAAATGGATGGTGAATATCTCCGAAGGGGATAACACAACCATGCGCGTAACCTGGGGCACCGATGCGTATCCTGCGAACAAGCTGGTGGAGGCAGTTTTAACAAACCGGCCGATCCAGGTGAAGGTAGAGGTCGGAAAGGACGATCATGGCCATCCGATCATGCAGGTTGATGAAACTCAGACTGCAGCAGCTAACCAGAAGGCCGACGAGATCCGCGCTGCGTTCACCGACTGGATCTGGGAGGATCAGGATCGTCGAGAATCCCTCGCGCGACTCT
>NZ_BCBD01000349.1:0-569 GCF_001320345.1 Pseudomonas sp. NBRC 111127
ACAGCTTCGGTGGTGCTCGGTCGTCCAGCACTTCCTGCATGCCGTCAAAGACCTTGGGCAGCACCTCGGCCATGCGCTTGTACCCGGCCTTCTCGGAGCCTTGGAGGTCACGCAAGTCAGCGATGGACTGCTGGGCCTGGGCAATGATCTCGTCCGGCACCAGGCCGCTTGCAACGGCAGCCTTCGCAGAATGTCCAAGGTCGACCACCTGGCGGATCACCGCCCACTGCTTGACCTGCTTGGCGTAGGCCATGACGTTGGCCACAGAAGGCACGTTCCGACAGAGGTCGGCCGCGAAGCCCAGGGTGGCCTTGCCGCTTGGCAGGACACGCTGCGCATCCCCCACCGTTACAGGATCGACCGGCAGGCCACGCTCAAGGCAATCACGGATCACGTCGAACAGGGCTGCGTGGTCGTCGTAGAGGAAATCGCCGCTGGTCATCTGCCCCATGATGTCATCCACCAGCGAGGCATTGCCGTCCAGCGATGCGAGCATGACCGCCCCCAGCACGCCGTGCTCGGCCTCGGGGTAGCCCATCACCAGTCCGCTCATGCTTCACCTCGCGCCG
>NZ_BCBD01000350.1:0-542 GCF_001320345.1 Pseudomonas sp. NBRC 111127
AGTAGTCACCGATGAACCGGGTACTCCGGGTAACCCGGGCGGCAACAACGAAGGTGACTTGGTCAAAGTCAGCATCGTGGCCGACCAAGTCTCGGTCAACGAAGCAACCGAACCAACCTTCACCGTTACCCTGAATAAGGCTTTGGATAAGCCGTTCACCGTGACCCTGAGCACCGGTGCCACCCTGACCTTCGCGGCAGGCGAGACCACCAAGTCCTACGCCGCTCCGGCGCAGGGCGATGATGTGTTCAAGGACGAAGGCAAGATCACCGTCAGCATCACCAAGGCGGAAGTGGTCGGCGAGCAGCTGGAAAATCTGCAGATCGGCGAGCCTGCTACCGTTGCGGTCACCGATACTCAGAGCCCGGTTACTGCCCAGCTCACTGTGGATAACGCCACCGTGACCGAAGGTGGCCAGATCACTTACACCGTGACCCTGGTCAGCGCCGATCCAAGCCTGCCAGTGACCAACCACAAAGGTCTGACCTTCACCCTGACTGACGGCACCACTGTGACCGTCAAGGCAGGTGAGGCCACCGGCT
>NZ_BCBD01000351.1:0-524 GCF_001320345.1 Pseudomonas sp. NBRC 111127
CGAAACCTGTGATGTACCTGTAGGAGCGGGCGTGCCCGCGAAGAGGCCAGAACAGGAACGCCTGGTCAGCGGACCAGATGCAGGAACTGCATGTGCCGCTCGTACTGGTCGAGGATGTCGTTGATTATCTGCTCCTTGCTGTAGCCAACCAGGTCGTAGTTCTGGCTGCCTTCGCTCAGGTACACCTCCGCCCGGTAGTAGCGGCGGTTCTTCAACTCCTGCGTGCCCAGCCCACCCAGGGCGAACGATGGCGTGAAGTAGCCACGCATCTGCACCTGGTAAATGAACGGCTGTTCTTCACCATGCCCCACTTTCAGGCTGACGTTGTCGTGGCTTGGGTCATCCTGGGTGATCAGCACCAGGCCTTTTTGCTCGAACACCTCACGCACATCGGCAATCGCCGGGCGCACCACATCGTCCATGAAGCGGTACACCTCGTCACGCGACGGGAAGTGCACCGCCTGGCTCAAACGTTGACGCCAGCCGCCACGGCCGCGGCGTGACTGGGCGAACGGTGCCAGCGG
>NZ_BCBD01000352.1:0-516 GCF_001320345.1 Pseudomonas sp. NBRC 111127
CCAAGGCGCTGCAGACCGGCAAGGTTGAGGCTGATGGCTGGGTGTCCATTCAGGACGCAATGCCAACCATCGTCACTGCGATCGCCACTGCCACCGGCAAGAGCGCTGAAGAGATCCGTAAGCTCGGCGTGCAAGGCAAACTGTCGCTCGATGATATCAACACCGGCCTGCTGCGCACCGTGGAGGTCAACCGCAAGGCTGCGGCTGACATGTCCACCAGCGTGCAGGACGCGATGGTAAACATCAGTAACGCCATTCAGAACTTCCTGGGCGGCATGGAGGAGCAGACCGGAGCAGTTGCAGGCCTGTCTAGCGTGCTGATCGCCCTGGCCGACAACGTTGACCTGGTGGCGGTCGCCATGGGTGGCGCGGGCGCTGCGGCTCTTACCCTCTATGTAGCCAAGGCTGGCATGGCGCTGAAGGCCGCCCTGGCCCAGCGCATCGCGGAGGTCCAGAACGCACAGGCAGCACTGCGAGGCGCTGAAGCACAGCGCATCTATGCCCAGGCGCAGGTGC